>SUUD01000003.1:0-25303 GCA_015062715.1 Olsenella sp.
GGAGAAAGCCCCCCGGCCGCCGCACAGAACGCAAATCGCGTTCCATGTGACGGAGAAAGCCCCCCGGCCGCCGCACAGAACGCAAATCGCGTTCCATGCGCGGGATTTGCTCTGTCTGGCGTCGCGCAGAACGCAAATCGCGTTCCATGCGCGGGATTTGCTCTGTCTGGCGTCGCACCGAACGCGATTTGGGTTCCACGTGCCTAGCGGAGAAGCTTCACCAGGCGCACCACGGTGCCCATCCCATGGCGCTTCGCGGTGATGGTGACGGCATCGGCCAGAAGCTTCATGAGCTGGATGCCGCGGCCGCGCTCGTCCGCCTCGCCCGCAGGGCGCACCGTCGACGGGTCAAAGCCCTCGCCGCAGTCTGAGACCTCCACCACGGCGCGGTCGGGATAGCCCTCGACCGTGACCATCACGCCCTCGGCGCAGGTGTGGTCGATGGCGTTGCCCAGAGCCTCCCCACTTGCCAGCATCATGTCGAAGACCGCGTCGCGTCCCAGCGAGAGGCCTGCCAGCACCGCGCCAACCCAGCGGCGGGCCTCGGCGAGGCCGTCGGCGCGCACCTGTATGCTGCGGACCCACTCTGGCCGGGCACCCGCGTCGAGCACGGGCACGGCGGGCCGCGCCCCCTGGGTCGTGTAGGGGATCGCGTCGCCCAGGCACTTGACGGCCAGCGCATGGGCCACCTGGTCGCCCACGTTGACGAGCGAGATGAGCCCGCTCGCCCGCCTCATGCGGCGGGCCTCGGCCAGGAGCAGGGCCATGCCTGCCGAGTCTATGAACGAGACGCGCGACATGTTGAGGATGATCCTGCGGCACCCGCCATCGAAGAGCTCGTCGATCGACTGGCGCACGCCCTCGACCGTGGTGACGTCGAGGTCGCCATCGACGGGAAGCAGGACTATGTCGGCACGGCTTCGCATGATGGGTTTGTTCCCCGCATGCCGCCGCGGGATACGCGGAATCGCCAACGAATCCGCGGACGGCTGGGCAGATTTCACGCCCCTACTCCCCCACCTCGTCGAAGACGAGCGAGACCATGGCGACGTCGTCCTCGAGGCTGTTGCCCGTGAAGGCGTCGAGGTCGTCGAGGATGCGCCCGATGAGCCCGCGCGTGCCCGCGAGCCGCTGCGAGAGCACGGCCTCGCGCAGCCCCTCCTCGCCGAAGAAGCCGCCCTGCGGGTCGCGCGCCTCGGTGACGCCGTCGGTGTAGAGCAGCAGCAGGTCCCCCTTGCCCAGCGCGAGCCGGCCATCGCGGTAGCGGACGTCCTCGAAGGCGCCGACGACGCCCGACTGCACGTCGAGCGACTCCAGCTCGCCGGTGCGGGCGCGCAGCACGAGCGCGGGAGGGTGGCCCGCCGAGCAGTAGGTGAGGGTCGAGTGCCTGAGGTCGACCAGGCCCACGAAGAGGGTCGCGAAGGTCTCCACGCGCGAGAAGCCCAGCAGGAAGTGGTTGAGGGTGCGGACCATGCGCGCGGGGGAGAGCCCCTCCCAGGCGTAGGCGCCCAGGGCGGTCCTCACGGCCGCCGAGACGGACGCCGCCTCGACGCCCTTGCCCGAGACGTCGCCCATGATGACGCAGCAGCGCCCCTCGGGCAGCCGCACGAGGTCGTAGAAGTCGCCGCCCACGAAGGCGTCGGCGGTTGCGGAGGAGTAGACGCCCTCGGCAGTGATGCCCTCGACCTCCTGCAGGCTGCTCCGCATGCCCGCCTGGAGGGCCTGGGCGATGTGCTTGTCCTTTGAGCCGTCGGCCTCGTCCTCGCTGGCCTCGCGCAGGCCGTCCGAGACCCGGCGCACAAGCGCGAGGTCGGCGCCGTCGAAGCGCTCCCCCTCGGCGTCGCGCAGGGCCAAAAAGGCGCGGCGGGAGCCCCAGATGACGCCCATGTCGACGAGCAGTGCCCGCGAGGGCGCACCGACCGAGGCGAGCCACTCCGAGAGACGGCGCGCGGCGCCCGAGGAGAGCGCGTCGCAGCGCACGAGGTCGGTCGCGTCGTCGTGGCGCGACGGCAGCAGCTTTGCCAGCGGGACCCCCATCGCGCACTCCCCCACCCCCGGCAGCATGACCAGGGCGATGCTCGCGTGGTCGTCCTCGCGGATGGGCACGAACGTGGCGCCCATGCCCGCGCAGGTCGCCTCGATGGCGGCGCGCAGGCGGTCATTCGCGTGCCCCTCGGAGCGCACGAAGTCCGCGAGGACGTGGTCGGCGATGCGGTCGTTGCGGGCCGAGCGCTCGTTGCGCAGGGAGGTAACCGCCCCCATGAGCTGGATGGAGAGGTACTGCGCGACGGCGTCGAGCAGCTCCCCGTCGGCCCGGCGCAAGGGATGCGACTGGCGCCAGCCCACCGAGATCACGGCGATGACGTGCCGCCCGAACCATACCGGCACCATGATGAGGCTCGCGAAGGGCGGGAGGTAGCGGGCGGGGATCCTGAGGCGCTCGCCGCTCTTGTCGATCTCGACCGTCCGCAGCTCGGCATGGCCCTCGCGCAGCTCGTCCTTGCCCAGCGGGATGAGGTGCAGGCCAAAGGAGCGGCCGTTGCCCAGGGTCACCGCGTCGAGGTCGGTCTCGTGGGGGATGAACGGGGGCACGCGCGCGCCGTCGAGCGAGGACGTGACGCCGTGCAGGCGCAGCCCGTCGGGCTCGGAGAGGTACAGGGTCGCCCCAAAGGCCCCCATGGTCTCGGCGAGCTCCTCGAGCACGTGCGAGAAGAGCTCCTCGACGTCGGTGTGGTCGAGGGTGTCGAGGACGATGCGCAGGGTGCCCGACAGGCGCCGGTTGGCCTCGACGAGCTCCTCGACGAGGCGGTCGCGCCCCAGAGACGGGTCGATGGGCAGGCCGCCAAAGCCGGGCGTGCGCCACGCGGCCTCCCTCGCGGCGGGGGTGATGCCCAGGTCCTGGTCCATGCGGTCCCTCCATACGAAAACGGGCCCCAACGGGGCCCGCGGCGATTCGCTGGTGTCGGAGGCGGGACTTGAACCCGCACGCCCTTTTAGTCAGGCACTAGCACCTCAAGCTAGCGCGTCTGCCAATTCCGCCACTCCGACATGCGTTTCAGCAAGGGAAATACTAGCACAGCACGCCACGCATGCAAGCGAGAAATTCCAATTGTGTGGATGCCTCGCAGACGACCTCCACCGGCGCGTGTGTCAAGCCTCCGGCCCCCGACACAAACCTGGGACACCCACCCCGGAGGATTTGTCCCAGAGTGGGACAAATCCTCCGGGGTGGGTGTCCCACCGGACGGGCGGCTAGGCGGTCCAGCGCGCGAGCTCCTCGTCGGTGGCGAGCACGGTGTGGGTGCCCCCGATGAGGTGCTCGGTGCCCAGGGAGTAGTCGATGCCCTCGGCGACGCGGTCGTAGGCCACCGGGTGGCGGCGCTTCTCGACCTCGGGGTTGGGCAGCGGCACGGCGGACAGCAGGCTCTTGGTGTACGGGTGCACGGGGTTCGAGAAGATCTCCTCGGTGGTACCCGTCTCGACCATGTAGCCCAGATGCAGCACGCCGATGCGGTCGGAGATGTACTTGACCATGGACAGGTCGTGCGCGATGAACAGGTACGCGCAGCCAATCTCGGCCTGGATGTCCTTCATGAGGTTCACGACCTGGGCCTGGATCGACACGTCGAGAGCGGAGATGCACTCGTCGGCGATGATGAGCTTGGGGTTCATGACCAGGGCGCGCGCGATGCCCACGCGCTGGCGCTGGCCGCCCGAGAACTGGTGCGGGTAGCGCTCGGCGTGCGCGGTGGACAGGCCCACCTTCTTGAGCATCTCGCTCACGGCGTCGTCGCGCTCCTTGGAGGTCGCGAATCGATGGTGGATGTCCAGGCCCTCGCCGATGATGTCGCCCACCTTCTTGCGCGGGTTGAGGCTCGACATGGGGTCCTGGAAGATCATCTGCATGTCGCGGCGCAGCATGCGCTCGGTCTCGCGGTCGAGCCTGCCGGCGATCTCCTTGCCCTGGAACTTGACGCTGCCCGAGGTGGGGTTGTGCAGGCGGATGATGCTCCGCCCGATGGTGGTCTTGCCCGAACCGCTCTCCCCCACCAGGCCGTAGGTCTCGCCGGGCCAGATCTCGAACGAGACGCCGTTCACGGCCTTGACGGTGAACGTGCGCGAGATGGGAAAGTGCTGGGTGAGGTTGTCGACCTTCAGCAGAGGCTCGCTCATAGGTACTTCTCAGCCTCCTTCTTGGCCCGCTCGAGGCGTGCCTGCAGCTCGGCGGGGACTTCGACCTTGGGTGCGTCGGGATGCAGCAGCCAGGTGGCGGCGTAGTGGGTGTCGCTCACCTTGAACAGCGGCGGCTCCACCTTCTCGTCGATGCGCATGGCCAGCGCGTTACGCGGCGCGAAGGCGTCGCCCACCGGCTCGTGCAGCAGGTTCGGGGGGCTGCCCGGGATGTACTCCAGCCGGCTGTCCTCCATCTCGAGGTCGGGCATGGCGGCCAGGAGGCCCCAGGTGTAGGGATGGCGCGGGTCGTAGAAGATCTCGTCGACCTTGCCCACCTCGATGATCTTGCCGGCGTACATGACGTCGACGTAGTCGGCCACCTTGGCGACGACACCCAGGTCGTGCGTGATGTAGATGACCGACAGGCCCAGGCGCTCCTGAATGTCCTTGATCAGCTCGAGGATGCGCGCCTGGATGGTCACGTCGAGCGCCGTGGTGGGCTCGTCGCAGATGAGGATGTCAGGGTCGCTCGCCAGGGCGATGGCGATGACCACGCGCTGGCGCATGCCGCCCGAGAGCTGGTGCGGGTAGTTCCTCATGCGCTTCTCGGCCTCGGTGATGCCCACCAGCTGCAGCAGCTCGAGGGCGCGGGCGCTCGCCTCGGCCTTCGAGACCTTCTTGTGCAGGGTGATCGACTCCATGACCTGGGCGCCGATCGTCATGGTGGGGTCGAGGCTCGTCATGGGGTCCTGGAAGACCATGGCGATGTGGCGGCCGTTGATGGTCTGGCGCAGCTCGCGCCGGGAGAGCGTGAGCAGGTCGACCACCTTGGAGGCGCCGTCCTCCTCGTAGCGGTAGAGGATCTTGCCGCTGTTGACGGTGGCGTTGCTGTCGAGCAGTCCCACCACCGCCTTGGCGGTGACCGACTTGCCGCTTCCCGACTCGCCCACGATGGCCACGGTCTCGCCGTGGCGCAGCTCGAGGTTGACGCCGCGGATGGCGTGGATCACGCCGGCGTTGGTCTTAAACGAGATGTCCAGGTCGCAGACCTTGAGGATCGTGTTCTCGCTCATCTCTGCAGTCATGTCCACACCCCCTTACATGTCTTCCAGCTTGGGCGCGAGCGCCTCGCGGAAACCGTCGCCAATGAAGTTGAAGCCCAGCATCTGCAGCGCCAGCACGATGATGGGCGGCAGGATCTGGTACGGCAGCGTCGTGATGTTGTTGAAGCCGCTCTCGATGAGCGAGCCGATGGAGCACTGCGGAAGCACGATGCCGACGCCCACGAACGACAGGAACGCCTCGGTGAAGATGGCCGTGGGGATCGAGAACATCATCTGGGTGATGATCGGGCCGATGGTGTTGGGCAGGATCTGCTTGAAGATGATGTGCAGGCTGCCAGCGCCAAGGGTGCGGCTGGCGAGCACGTACTCCTCCTCCTTGATGCGCAGCATCTCGGCGCGGGCGATCTTGCTCATGCCGATCCACTCGGTGAGCAGCAGCGCAACGATGACCAGGCCCATGCCCTTGGGCATGAAGATGGCCAGCACCGACACGATGACCAGGCGCGGCACGGAGTTTGCCACCTCGACGACGCGCTGCATGACGTTGTCGACCGCACCGCCAAAGTAGCCCGATATGAGGCCGTAGCTCATGCCGATAATCATGTCGATGAAGATGGTGATGAAGGCGATGACCAGCGAGACGCGGGCACCCTGCCAGGTGCGCGTCCACAGGTCACGGCCCAGGTCGTCGGTGCCAAAGAGGAAGGTGTGCTCGGCGAAGGGGTCGTCTGCCGGGGCAAGGAGGGAGTCGGCGGGCGAGATGCCCTTGGCGACGACCTGCTTGCCGGCCTCGTCGGTGTAGGAGACGATGTCCTTGTAGCCGTAGGGGCTCAGGATGGGCCCAAAGATCGCCAGCAGGATGATGACGGCCACGATGAACAGGCCCACCATGGCGCGGCGGTTGCGCGTGAAGTGGACGAAGACGCCCTTCCAGTAGCTCATGGAGGCGAAGTTCTTGTCCATGGTGATGTCGCGGTCGGTCAAGAACTCGAAGTCCTCGGGCGTGGGCACGTAGGTCGAGGGGTCGAGGGTCGCGGTTGCCTCTGCCATCACGCATCACCTCCCGCCTTGCCCGCCACGCGGATGCGCGGGTCGAGAACGCCGTAGAGCACGTCGACCACCAGCATGATGCCGATGTAGAGCGCCGAGTACAGGATGCCCAGGGCAAGGACGTAGTTGTAGTCGACGCCCTCGCCGGCGATGGCGTCGACCATGAGCTTGCCGATGCCGTTGATGCCGTAGATCTTCTCGACGACCAGGGCACCCGTGAGCAGGTCGACCACGAGCGGCGCCAGCACGGTCACGATGGGGATGAGCGCGTTTCTCAGGATGTGCTTGAAGACCAGGTTCGACCCGTACATGCCCTTGCTCTCGGCGAGGTGCACGTAGTCGCTGTCCATGACCTCGACCATCTCGTTGCGGGTGAAGCGCGCCACCGTGGACATGGTGAACAGCGACAGCGAGATGGCCGGCAACACCGACGAGTGCAGGAAGCGCGAGCTGTCGAAGAAGTACGGGAAGATGCTCATCTTGTACGAGAAGTAGTACTGCAGGAAGATCAGGAACACGTAGCCAGGCACGCACACGCCCACGATCGAGAAGACCGTGCAGAAGCCGTCGAGGAACCGGCCCCTGTTGAGGGCGGCGGTGATGCCCAGCAGAAGACCCACGGCGGTTCCCAGCAGGATGGCCAGGCCGCCGATGCGGAACGAGTTTGAGATGCACTGGCCCAGGACGGTCTTGATGGGGGCGCCGTAGTACAGCGAGGTGCCCTTGCCAAAGTCGCCGTGGGCGAGGTTGGCCATGTAGCGCCCGAACTGCACGAGTATGGGGTCGTCCAGGCCAAGCTCAGCGCGCTTGTTCGCGATCTGCTCGGCGCTCATGCGCTCCGAGGGGAAGGGGTTTCCCGGCATGATGCGCACGAGCACGAACAGCACGAAGACAATCAGCAGCAGCGTCAGGACCGACATGGCCAGGCGCTTGAGAATGTACTTCTTCATGTTGGCTCTTTCTTGCGAGACGGGCGCCGGAGGGCACGTGCGGCCACTCCGGCGCCCAAATCCATCGGGCAGGTAGTGCGCGTGCGGTCCTACGCGATGGTGGTGTTCTTGTAGACGCGGTTCAGCGCGACCGGGTGGAACTCGATGTTCTCGACGCCGGTGGCAATGAGGTTGGCGTTGGCCTTGGTGTACAGCGGGGCGATGACGGCCTCCTGGAGGACCAGGCGCTCGGCGTCGTACAGGGCGGCCCAGCGGGCGTCATAGTCAGACACGTAGGCGCCAGTGGTGCAGTCGGCGATGATCTGGTCGTACTCGGCGTTGCTCCAGAAGCCGTAGTTGTTGGAGTTGTTGGTGATCCACATGCCCAGGTAGGTCATGGGGTCGGCGTAGTCGGGCCCCCAGCGGGTGAGCGCGACGTCGTAGTTGTCGTTCTGCATCTTGTCGAGGCGCTCGGCCTTGGTCATGGGCTGGAGGTTGAGGGTGATGCCAGCCAGGTTGCCCTCGACCTGCTCCTTGATGGCCTGGGCGACCTTGACGACCTCGTCGCCCTCGTTGTTGCCGTAGATCATGGTGAACTCGAAGGTGTCGGTGCCCAGCTCCTTCTTGGCGTCCTCGAAGAAGCCCTGGGCCTTCTCGACGTCATAGCCGATGAAGTCGGAGAACATGGTCTGGTCGCCGGAGAAGTCCTCGCCGGTGGTGGCGGAGGCGGCGAACTGCGGCGGAACGGCGGTGTAGGTGGCCAGCGAGCCGTCCATGACGTAGTTGTCGACCAGGGCCTCGCGGTCGATGGCGTTGGTGATGGCAAGGCGCAGGTTCTGGTTGGCGAGCATGCCGCCCTGGGCGTTGTTCTCGGTCTGCGAGAAGGTGATGTACCACATGTAGCCGGCACCGGTGACGACGAGGTTCTGGGAGAGCTCGGGGTCCTCCTCGGCGGCCGCGACCTGGTTGCCGCCGATCATGACGACGTCAAGCGAGTTGTTCTTGAACGCGGTGAGGGCGGAGTCGGAGGAGCCGACGACCTGGTAGTTGATGCCCGCGAGCTGGACGCGCTCGGCATCCCAGTAGTCGGGGTTCTTGGTGACGGTGAGGCTGGCGGTGCCGGGCAGGTAGTCGGAGAGCACGAAGGCGCCGCAGGACAGGAAGGTGTCGGGGCTGGTGCCATAGGTGCCGTCGTCGAGGCCGGCGTAGAACTCCTCGTTGATGGGATAGAACGTGGGGAAGTACATGAGGGAGTCGAAGTACGGCACGGGGACCTCGAGCTGGACCTTGAGGGTCTTGTCGTCGACGGCCTCGACGGCAAGGGTGGTCTCGTCGGCCTCGTCGCCGTTGACGATGGCGGCGGCACCCTTGATCTGGCCGATGTCACTCATCATGTAGGCGTACTCGCCGGCGTTCTTGCAGATGCGGCGCCAGGCGAAGACGAAGTCGTTGGCGGTGACGGGCGTGCCGTTGGACCAGTTGGCGTCACGCAGGTGGAAGGTCCACTCGCAGCCGTCGTCGGACAGGTCGTAGCTCTCGGCGAGCGCGTACTGGGCGGCGCCGTCGGCGTCCATCTGCATGAGGCCGTCGATGCAGTCGGCGATGACCTCGAAGGAGTCGCCGTCGGTGGCGAGGTCGGTGTCAAGCGACATCACGTTGGTGTAGAGCATGACGCCAAGGTTGCGGCCGGCATCGCCGGCGGGAGCGGCCTCGCCGCCCTCGTCAGCAGCACCGTCGCCCGAGCCGCCGCAGGCAGCCAGGAACGAGGTGGTGAGTGCCGCACCCGCGACGCCCAGGAAGGAGCGGCGGTTGAGGTTCTTGCCCATGTTGTTCACATCCTTTCATGCGCCGCCACTGCCCCCTGCAGTCGCGGCATATGACAACGCCTTCTTATCTACACTACAGAGGGCGGTTGTTGGCCCTGTTTGCATGGATGGTTGCAAACCTGAAACTTTATTGTATGAAAGCAACCTGTTGTGCAGCTAATGGTTGTATGCAGGCGACAACCCCGCCCACGCGCCAGCCGCGGCTTTGCTTGCGCGCACGACGCCGTACGCGAAAACGGCCCCTCCGACACGGCGAAGCCGGCCCGAAAAAAGGGGGCCGCCCGTAGGCGACCCCCTGGCACCACTCTGTCCCGTCAGGCCTTAGGCCATGGTGCAGTAGTGGAAGTACTTGCCACCCAGCGGCGTGGAGAAGAAGCCCTGGAGGTTGCTGTCGACCATGTAGAGGTCGGTGTAGTAGTAGATCGGGCAGATGGCGCCGGTCTGCATGAGCAGGTCCTCGGCCTTGTGCATGAGGGCGAAGCGCTTCTCGTTGTCGGTCTCGGTCTTGACGATGGCGATGACCTTGTCGTAGGTGTCGGCCCAGGTGGCGTTCTCGGCCTTGAGGTCATAGCCGAGGTCGGTGCAGTCGATGCTGTAGGCAGCGACGGTGGCGTGGTCGCCCTTGCCCAGCTGGCAGTCGTTGTTGCCGGAGCCGGTGATCCACATGTCGAGCATGGAGATGGGGTCGTTGTAGTCGCACAGCCAGCCGTTGCGGGCCACGGAGTAGTCGCCGGCCTTACGGGTCTGCAGGAAGGTGTTCCACTCCTGGTTCTCGAGGTTCATCGTGATGCCGACCTGAGCCATGGCGCTCTGCAGGTACTCGCCGATGGCCTTGTGGCCCTCGTTGGTGTTGTACAGGTAGGTGAGCGTCGGGGCGTCGGTGAACATGCCGGAGGCCTCGTCGTAGGTGTAGTACTTCTTGAGGGTCTCAACGGCGGCGTCGAAGTTGGCCTGCAGCGCCTCGGGGGCGACGTCATAGTAGCCGGGGTAGTCGTTGTCGCCGGCGTTCTGGTAGAACTCGGAGCCGTCAGGCTCGGTGAGGCCCATGGAGACGAACGAGGAGGCCGGGACCTGGCCGCCCTGGGCGACGGACTCGACGATGTAGTTGCGGTCGTAGAGCAGGCCGATGGCGTTGCGGATCTCGGCCTGGGCGTTCTCGCGCTCGACGCCCTCGAGGGTGGAGGTGGCGGGCAGGAGGTTCTCGTTGACGTTCCAGCCGACGTAGTAGGTGCCGATCTGGCCGGCGATGACGAACTCGTCGGGGTACTGCTCCTTGAGCGACGCGATCTCGTTGGTGGGGACGTCGTCGATGAGCTGCCAGGTGCCGTTCTGGAAGTTGGAGAGCATGTTGTTGGCGTCATCGGACAGGTAGAACTCGACCTTGTCCATGGTGATGAGGTCGGCGTCGTAGAAGTTGGGGTTCTTCTCGGCGGTGATGACGGAGTTGTGCTCCCAGCCGGTCATGTTGTAGGCGCCGTTGGAGACGTAGGTCGAGGGGTCGGTGGCCCAACCCTCGTTCTCGACGATGTCGGCGCGCACGGGGAGGAACGCGGGGAAGGCCAGCAGCTCGTTCCAGTAGGCGATGTAGTTGGTGAGGGTGACCTCGAGGGTCTTGTCGTCGACGGCGGTGACGGCCAGGGTGGCGTCGGGGTTCACGAACTCCTCGGCGTCGTTGGTCTCCCACATCTCGGCGTAGCCCACGACGTTCTCGAACATGTAGTTGTAGTCGGCACCGAGGGCGGGGCCGGCGGCACGGTTCCACGAGAAGACGAAGTCCTCGGCGGTCAGCGGGGTGCCGTCGTTCCACTGGGCGTCGTCGCGGATGGTGTAGGTGTAGGTGCAGGTGCCGTCGTCGTTCATGACGGGCTCGGTGAGCTCGGTGGCGGCGTCGGGCTGGATAACGAAGGCGTCGCCCTCCATGTTCCACTTGGCCAGGCCGGCAAAGAAGTGCGAGATCATCGTGGCACCGTCGACCGCGGAGTTGAGCGCGGGGTCGATGGTGTCGGGCTCGGAGGACAGGCACACGGCGATGGCGTTGGCGCCAGCCTCGGGCTCGGCAGTCTCCTCGCCACCCTCCTCGGTCTCCTCACCGCCCTCGTCGGCAGCAGGCTCGGCGTTGCCGCCCGAGCAGGCTGCGAGGCTCATGGCGCCGGCGGCACCAAAGGCACGGAGGAAGTTCCTACGAGTAAGCTTGGACATGGTACGTTCTCTCCTTCCACAATTCTCTGCTAATTGGCAGACATCTTGTAATCCTAGCACCGCCCAAATGACATAACAACATACTGGTCATGACAGTTAGGCGATGCAGCATCACCTCGCTACGAGTTGATCTCGGCCGTGCGGTGGCACGCGACGAAGCGGCCCGGCTCCACCTCCTCCAGAGGGGGCATGGACTCGGCGCAGGCATCCGTCGCAAAGCGGCACCTGGTGCGGAACGGGCAGCCGCTCGGGGCGTTGAGCGGGCTGGGGATGTCGCCGATGAGCGGGATGCGCTTGTTGGCGCGGGCGACCCTGGGGTCGGGCACCGGCACCGCCGAGATGAGCGACTTGGAGTACGGGTGGAGCGGGCGCTCGTAAATGGCGTCGGAGTCGGCCAGCTCGACCAGCTTGCCCAGGTACATGACCGCGATGCGGTCGGAGATGTGGCGGACGACGAGCAGGTCGTGGGCGATGAACAGGTACGTGAGGCCCAGCTCCTCCTGGAGCTCGTCGAACATGTTGATGACCTGCGCCTGAATCGACACGTCGAGCGCCGACACGGGCTCGTCGCAGACGATGAACTCGGGGTCGACCGCAAGCGAGCGCGCGATGCCGATGCGCTGGCGCTGGCCGCCCGAGAACTCGTGGGCGTAGCGGCTGGCGTGCTCGGAGTTGAGGCCCACGCGGTCCATGAGCTCGAGGATGCGCTCCTCGCGCTCCTTCTTGTTGGGGTACATGTGGTGGACGTCAAGGGGCTCGCCGATGATGTCGGACACCGTCATGCGGGGGTTCAGCGAGGAGTAGGGGTCCTGGAAGACCATGGTGGTCTTCTTGCGGAACTCGTGGATGTCGGCCTTGGTCTTGATGGGCTTGCCGTCATAGATGACCTCGCCGCCCGTGGGCTGGTAGAGGTGCAGGATGGTGCGGCCGACGGTGGTCTTACCGCAGCCGGACTCCCCCACCAGGCCCAGGGTCTCGCCGCGACGGATGGTGAAGCTCACGTCGTCGACGGCCTTGAGCGGCGTGGTCTTGAACCAGCCGGTGTTGATGGGGAAGTACTCCTTGAGGTGGCGGATGTCGACGAGCGGGGTCTCGACGGACGCGTTCTCAGCCATTACTCCTCACCGCCTTCCTCGGGGGTCTCCTCTGGGGCCGGCGCCACGGCGGCGGCCGCGTCCTCGGCGTTCTCGAGCATCGCCTTGACGTTCATCCAGCAGGAGGCCTTGTGGTTCTCGTTGATGTCCATGGACTCGGGCGCCTGGCGCACGCAGATCTTCATGGCGTTGTCGCAGCGCGGCGCGAAGGGGCAGCCCTCGGGGAGGTTGAGCAGGTCGATGGGGGTGCCGGTGATGGGCTCGAGGCGCCCGTGGCCCGAGTCGACCGTGGGGATCGAGCGCAGCAGGCCCTTGGTGTACTCGTGCTTGGGGTTGTAGAAGATCTCGTCGGCGGTGCCGCGCTCGCAGTAGGAGCCAGCGTACATGACCACGATCTCGTCGCACATCTGCGCCACGACGCCCAGGTCGTGGGTGATGAGGATGACCGCCATGCCCAGCTCCTTCTGGAGGTTCTGGATGAGCTCGAGGATCTGGGCCTGGATGGTCACGTCGAGGGCCGTGGTTGGCTCGTCGGCGATGAGGATGTCGGGCTCGCAGGCGAGCGCCATGGCGATCATGATGCGCTGGCGCATGCCGCCGGAGTGCTCGAAGGGGTACTGCTTCATGCGCTTCTCGGGCTCGTTGATGTTGACGAGCCTGAGCATCTCGACCGCGCGGTCCCACGCCTGCTGCTTGTTGCGGTTGGTGTGCAGCATGATGGCCTCCATGAGCTGGTGGCCGATCGTGTAGGTGGGGTTGAGCGAGGTCATGGGGTCCTGGAAGATGATCGAGATCTTGTTGCCGCGGATGTCGCGCATGACCCTCTCGCCCGCGCCGACCAGCTCCTGGCCGTCGAACTTGATGGAGCCGCCGACGATCTTGCCCGCGGGGGCGAGGATCTGCATGACCGAGTAGACGGTCACCGACTTGCCCGAGCCGGACTCGCCCACGATGCCCAGGACCTTGCCGCGGTCGAGGTTGAACGAGACGCCATTGACGGCCTTGACCTCGCCGGCATCGGTGAAGAACGAGGTGTGGAGGTCCTTGACCTCAAGAAGTGCCATGGTCTGTCCCTCCCTACTGGTTGAGCTTGGGGTCGAACGCGTCGCGCAGGCCGTCACCAAAGAGGTTGAGCGACAGCACGATGAGCGAGATGACGATTGCCGGGATCACCAGGCGGTAGGCGTAGCTGGTGATGCCGTTGAGGGCGTCGGAGGCGAGGCTGCCCAAAGACGGCATGGGGGCGTTGACGCCCAGGCCGATGAACGACAGGAAGCTCTCGGTGAAGATGGCCGAGGGGATCTGCAGGGCGGCCGCGATGATGATGACCGAGATGCAGTTGGGGATCAGGTGCTTGCGGATGATCCAGCCGGCGCCGGCACCGGTGGCCTCGGCCGCCAGGACGTACTCCTGCTCGCGCAGGGACAGGATCTGGCCGCGGATGAGGCGCGCCATCGAGCACCAGTACAGCAGGGCGAAGATGATGAACAGCGACAGGATGTTGGAGCCTATCTTTGCCAGCACCGTGCCGTCGAGGGCGGAGCCTATCGTCTCGCGCATGACCGCCGCCAGCAGGATGACCATGAGCATGTCGGGCAGCGAGTAGATGATGTCGACGATGCGCATGATCACCATGTCGACCCGGCCTCCCATGAAGCCCGCTATGGAGCCCAGGGTGAGGCCGACCACCAGCACGATGATCGAGGCGAACAGGCCGACCGCCAGCGAGATGCGGGTGCCGTAGACGATGCGGATGAAGTAGTCACGACCGGCCGCGTCGGTGCCAAAGAGGTGCGGGAAGACGCTCTCCCCCTCCGCGATGCGCGCCTGCTCGGTGGCCGAGTACTCCATGGGGCGCAGGTTGAGGAAGGACGCGTCGACCGGGCGGCCCGGCGTGACGCCCAGCTGCTGCTCGTAGGAGTAGGGCCAGAACATGGGCAGGAAGATGGAGGCCAGAGCGATGACCACGATGACGACGAGGCTAACGAAGGCGACCTTGTTCTTGTACAGGCGCCTGCAGCCGTCGCGGAAGAACGTCGAGGGCGGACGCATCTGCACCATGTAGGCCTTGTCCTCCTCGCTCGCGGGGAGGAAGTCGTCGAGGTCGACGTGCATGGACAGCGGGTTCTTTGCGTTAGACATGTTGCGCACCTCCTTATTCCAGCGTGATGCGCGGGTCGACGACCTTGTACATGATGTCGCTGACCAGGTTCATGATGACGATGAGTGCGGAGAGGAACACCGTGGTTCCCATGATGAGGGTGTAGTCGCGGCCCGTGATGGAGCTCACGAAGGCGCGGCCGATGCCCGGCACGGCGAAGATCTGCTCGACGACGAGCGAGCCCGTGACGATGTAGGCGAGCTCGGGACCCAGGTAGGTGATGACCGGGATGAGCGAGTTCTTGAGCGCGTGCTTGAAGATGATGTTGCGCCCGGAGACGCCCTTCGCCTTGGCCGTGCGGATGTAGTCCTGGCCCAGGACGTCGAGCATGGACGAGCGGGTGAGGCGCGTGATGTAGGCCATGGGATACAGCGACAGCGTGATGACGGGCAGGATGAGGCCGCCCTCGGCCGCGCCGTTGGCCGGCAGCACCTTGAGCTTGATCGAGAAGAGGATGAGCAGCAGCGTGCCCATGATGAACGAGGGCATGGAGACGAAGGCCGTGGTGATGACCATGATGACCTTGTCGAAGACGGTGTTGCGGCGAAGGGCCGCGACGGAGCCCAGCAGGATGCCCGTGACGGTGGCGATGACGAGGGCCAGGACGCCGAGCTTGGCGGAGGTCTTCATGCCGTCGAGGATGATGTCGGTGACCTCGCGGCCGCGCAGCTTGAGCGACGGGCCAAAGTCGAAGTGCAGAGCCCCGTTGAGGTAGGTGAGGTACTGCTCGAACAGGGGCTTGTCCAAGCCGTACTTTGCCTCGAGGGCGTGCTTCGCCGCCTCGGTCACGGCCTTCTCGGATGCGAACGGGTCACCGGGGACCGCCTTCATGACGAAGAAGGTGATGGTGATGACCGCCCAGAGGGTCACGATGGCCAAGATGATCCTCTTGATGATGTACCACAACGTCTTTGAGTTCATATCCGCCTCTTCTGGTCTCCTCGCCGGGACGCCGGCCACGGTCGTGACCCGCCCCGACAGGGCTCATTTCATCCTCTTGTGCGCACGGACGGGACAGGGGCCAGACACCCCTCGAACGCGCCCATGATGACTTTGGGATGAGCCGACAAAGAGAATCCTATACTCCCCCGACTTTATGCACTTGATGACAGGACAATACGCCCGCGTTTGTTAACCTTCCGGAAACCAAACGCGGGACGTGAAAACAACCTCTGGGAACGACCTTAGAACGTACCCAGCGGGTAGGTGAACATGAAGATGACGATGGTGGCGGCGAAGATGCAGGCGGCGATGATGGTGAGGCGGTCGAGGTTCTTCTCCCAGACGCCGGAGCCCGCGTTCGAGTTGTACAGGGAGGCCGAGATCATCTCGGACAGGCCGGTGCCCTTGCCGGAGTGCATGAGGATGAGCGCGATGGTGGCGACGGCAGAGGCAGCCCACACGATGAGCAGGAAGATGTTGAGGACGTTCAAGGAGGCTCCTTCATCGGAACGGTTTGCGCATACGGTTATTCAGCATAGCACACGCACGGGCAGGTGAGCCGCGAAAAGGGCCCGGACCACATGGTCCGGGCCCGACACTACCATAACGGCACAAAGCGCGTGGCCTATGCTCCCCTACTCCGCGGAGCTCTCGATCATGGCGACGAAGCTCTCCGCCTTGAGCGAGGCGCCACCGACGAGGGCACCGTCGATGTCCTGCTTCTCGAGGAAGCCGGCGATGTTGCCGGGGTTGGCGGAGCCGCCGTAGAGGATGCGGATGCCCTCGGCCTTCTCGCCGAAGACCTCGCGCAGGGTCTCGCGGATGGCGCCGATGACCTCCTGGGCGTCGTCGGCCGTGGCGGTCTTGCCGGTGCCGATGGCCCAGATGGGCTCGTAGGCGATGACGTACTTGGAAGGATCGGTGATCTCGAGACCCTCGGTGTCAGCCTTGATCTGGTTCACGACGAAGGCCACGTGCTCGCCGGCCTCGCGGGTCTCGAGCGACTCGCCGCAGCACGAGATGGGCACGATGCCGTGGGCCATGAGGGCCTTGGCCTTGCGGTTGACGTCCTCGTCGGTCTCGCCGAAGTAGCCGCGACGCTCGGAGTGGCCGATGATGCAGTACGTGGCGCCGACGGCGGTGAGCATGTCAGGGGCGGTCTCGCCGGTGTAGGCGCCGGACTCCTCCCAGTAGACGTTCTGCGCGCCGAGGGCCACGGGGGCGGCCTTCTGGTCGATCACGGCGCCGACGCCCTTGAGGTCGACGGCGGGCGGGCACACGACGACGTCGACGCCCTTGGTGCCGTCGGCCAGGGCACAGGCCAGCTCCTCGGCCAGCACGACGGCCTCGGAGTAGGTCTTGTTCATCTTCCAGTTGCCAGCGATCATCCTCTTACGCATCGAGAAGCGCCTCCACTCCGGGAAGGGCCTTGCCCTCGACGAGCTCCATGGACGCACCGCCGCCGGTGGAGATCCAGCTCATCTTGTCGGCCAGGCCGAACTTGTTGATGGCCGCGACGGAGTCGCCGCCGCCGATGATCGAGGTGCAGTCGGAGTCCGCGATGGCGCGGGCGACGGCCTCGGTGCCGTCGGCGAACTGCTCGAACTCGAAGACGCCCATGGGGCCGTTCCAGAAGACGGTCTTGGCGCCCTTGACGGCCTCGCAGTACAGCTCGCGGGTCTTGGGGCCGATGTCCATGCCCATGCGGTCGTCGGGGATCTTGTCGGAGTCGACGACCTCGCCCGTGGCGTCCTCGCCGTAGTGGTCGGTCACGACGTTGTCGACGGGCAGCAGGATCTGGCAGCCCTTGTCCTCGGCCTTCTTGAGCATCTCGGCGGCGCGCTCGACCCAGTCCTCCTCCTTGAGGGAGGTGCCCACGGTGTAGCCCTTGGCCAGGAAGAAGGTGTAGGCCATGCCGCCACCGATGATGAGGGTGTCGGCGGAGTCGATGAGGTGGTCGAGGACGCCGATCTTGGACGAGACCTTGGAGCCGCCGACGATGGCGACGAGCGGGCGCTCGGGGTCGGAGAAGATCGAGGTCAGGGTGTCGACCTCCTTCTCGAGGAGCAGGCCGGCGACCGCGGGGATGTACGCGGCGGGGCCCACGACCGAGCCCTGCGCGCGGTGGGCGGTGCCGAAGGCATCGAGCACGAAGATGTCGGCGTAGGAGGCGAGCCTCTTGGCGACCTCGGGGTCGTTCTTCTTCTCGGCCTTGAGGAAGCGGACGTTCTCGAGGACGAGGATGTCGCCCGGCTTGACGGCGGCGCAGGCCTCGGCGGCCTCGTCACCATAGGTGTCGGCCACGAACTTGACGTCCCAGCCGGTGAGCTCGGCCAGCTTGTCGGCGGCCGGCTTGAGGGTGAGCTCGGGCTCGGGGCCCTCGCCCTTGGGGCGGCCGAGGTGGCTCATGAGGATGATGCCGGCGCCCTGCTCCTTGAGGTACTGGATGGTGGGGATGGCGGCGCGCACGCGGGTGTCGTCGGTGACGACGCCGTCCTTGAGGGGCACGTTGAAGTCGACCCTCATGAGGACGCGCTTGCCCGCGACGTCGATGTCGCGCACGGTCTTCTTGGTGAACATGGGGTTCCTTTCTCGTTGGGCCCGACCCACCCTTCTCGCCCGCAGTTCCGCAGCGCAGCGAGGACCTGTTTGAGGACGGGAAGGGTGGGCCGGGCCCACGGTTTCGAACAAGCATGGCCGGCGCCCGTCCGCGACGCAGACGTCGTGGGCAGGCGCCCCACAGGGACGTTCCTACGCCACGAACTTCTCGAAGTACTTGATGGTGCGGACCATCTGGGAGGTGTAGGAGTTCTCGTTGTCGTACCAGGAGACGACCTGGACCTCGTAGAGGTTCTCGCCGCACTTCTTGACCATGGTCTGGGTGGCGTCGAACAGCGAGCCGTAGCTCATGCCGATGATGTCGGAGGAGACGATCGGGTCCTCGTTGTAGCCGAAGGACTCGGTGGCCTGGGCCTTCATGGCGGCGTTGATGGAGTCGACGGTGACCTCCTCGTCGCTCTTCACGACGGCGAACAGCAGCGTGGTGGAGCCGGTGGGCGTCGGGACGCGCTGGGCGGCACCGATGAGCTTGCCGTTGAGCTCGGGGATGACCAGGCCGATGGCCTTGGCGGCACCGGTGGAGTTGGGGACGATGTTGCAGGCGGCGGCGCGGGCGCGACGCAGGTCGCCCTTGCGGTGCGGGCCGTCGAGCAGCATCTGATCACCGGTGTAGGCGTGGACGGTGCACATGATGCCGGACTGGATCTCGGCGTAGTCGTTCAGGGCCTTGGCCATGGGGGCGAGGCAGTTGGTGGTGCAGGAGGCGGCGGAGATGATGTCGTCGTCGGCCGTCAGCGTCTCATGGTTGACGTTGTAGACGATGGTGGGCAGGTCGTTGCCCGCGGGAGCGGAGATGACGACCTTCTTGGCGCCGGCGGTGATGTGAGCCTGGGCCTTGGCCTTGGAGGTGTAGAAGCCGGTGCACTCGAGCACGACGTCCACGCCAAGCTCGCCCCAGGGCAGGTTGTTGGCGTCGGCCTCCTTGTAGATCTTGATGGTCTTGCCGTCGACGGTGATGGAGTCCTCGCCGACCACGACCTCGTGGTCGCGGGCGTAGTTGCCCTGGGAGGAGTCGTACTTGAGCAGGTTGGCAAGCATCTTGGGGTCGGTGAGGTCGTTGATGGCGACGATCTCAGAGCCCTCGTGACCAAACATCTGCCTGAAGGCGAGACGGCCGATGCGACCAAAACCGTTGATTGCAACCTTGACTGCCATGTGATCTCCTTTCGCGAGACCGTAGCGGCACCCCTTCGGCACCGTCTCGGGCCTCATCGTTTCACACGCAACACATGGTAGCGCTTATACCGCACAGGGCCTGTCCACATTGTCGACTACGTACAAAAAACTGCACGTAAAATAGTAAGTTGACCACGAATCGATGGTCAATTGGAGGCCGGGGCGTCGCCCTCTGGCGCATCGTCGCGCTCGGCCTGGGCCTGCTCGACGATGGCCTCGAGGCGCAGGAGGCGATGATAGAGGGCCGACTTGGACACGGGAGGGCTCGCCTCGGCCCCGAGGTCTCGCAGCGAGAGCTCGGGATGGCGCAACCTGAGCGCGCAGAACTCGCGGACGGCGGGCGGCAGCGCCGCCATCCCCACGAGCCCCACGGCGCGCCTGATGAGCTCGACCTGCTCGCCCGCGGCGTCGACGGAGCGCGACTGGTTGGCAAGCTCGGCGTTCACGAGGCGGTTCACCTCGTTCTTGTGCGACTTCACCACCCGCATGCGACGGACGCGCTCGGCGGAGCGCTCCGCGCCGATCGCCTCGAGGAAGGCGAGGACGCCGTCGAAGCTCTTGAGGTAGACGGCGAAGGCGCCGCGGCGCCGGTTGATGCGCGCGGGCGCCCCCGCGCGGCTGCACAGCTGCGCGAGCTGCGAGGCATAGGCCTCCCCCGTCACCGCGATCTCGAGGTGGAAGTCGCCGCGCGGGTCGGCGACGAACCCGCTCGCCATGAAGGCGCCGCGCAGGTAGGCGCGGGCGAGCTCGTCGCTCGAGGCGAACGCGGGGTCGATCCCCGAGGCGAGCCTCATGGTCTGGTCGAGCACCCCCATGCGCACCAGGGCCTCGGCCAGCCCCGGCTGCTCGGGCATCTCGATGAGGTAGTTGTGGGCCTTGTGGAGCACCGACCTGCGGACGGTGACCAGCGTCTCGACGTCGAACAGGCGCCGCGGCAGCAGGTACATGGAGCGCGCGACCGACCCGTTCTCGGTGACGGCGCGGATCGAGAAGCGGCCCGGCCCCGAGTACGACAGCGTCCCACAGATGCGCACGAGCGCGGAGAGCTGGGCCAGGTCGCAGGCGTCAGACACCGGGCGAAGGCCCGACAGCTCGTGCTTGACCTCGGTGGTGAACGACATGGGCGCCTACGCCCCCAGGTAGCGGGCGAGGTCGCGGTGGCTGGTCGAGACGTGGTAGCCGGCAGAGGAGAGGTAGGCGGCGCACTCCTCGGCCAGGGCGACCGAGCGGTGCTGGCCGCCCGAGCAGCCCACGCCGATCGAGAGGCGGCTCTTGCCCTCGGCCACGTAGCCGGGCATCACGCAGTCGAGCAGGCGGTGCCAGGCCTCGAGGAACTCCTTGGCCTGGGGGTTGTCGAGCACGTACGAGCGGACCCGCTCGTCCCGGCCGGTGAGCTCGCGCATCTCGGGGTCCCAGTAGGGGTTGGGCAGAAAGCGGACGTCGATGAGCAGGTCGACCTCCTCGGGCATGCCGTGCTTGAAGCCGAAGGAGAAGACGCGCACCTCGAGCAGCTGCTGGTCGGAAAGCTGCGAGAAGGCGTCGTGCAGGCGGCTCCGGAGCTGCTTGGGACGCATGTTGGTGGTGTCGATCACCACCGACGCCCGGGCGCGGATGTTCGCGAGGCGTCGGCGCTCGCGACGCACGGCCTCGAGGGTGGACTCCCCCTCGCGGGCGAGCGGGTGCGGCCTGCGTGCCAGGCCGTAGCGGCGGCGCAGCGCCTCGTCGGAGGCGTCGAGGAAGACGATGCCATAGGTGTACTCGTGCGCGGCGAGCTCGTCGAGGGCCGCCTCGAGCTCGCCGAAGAAGCTCTGGGTGCGCAGGTCGCACACGACGGCGAGGTGCCGGCCGACGCCGGTGTTGAGGCCGCTCATCTGGGCGACCGACAGGATGAGGCTCGGCGGGAGGTTGTCGATCACGAAGTAGCCGAGGTCCTCGAAGGTGTGCATGGCCTCGGTGCGGCCGGCACCGCTCATGCCCGTGATGATGACGACGTCGGGGACGTCGTCCGGTCGCTGCTCCTGTGTCATGTCGCACCTCCTATCGGGCAAGTATAGCGCGTGGGCGCCGAGGGCCGTGGGTCGCATCCGGGGGACTCGTCCCGTTTAGGGCGACTCATGAGCGCAGCGAATGAGCGAGCGGAGCGAGCGCGGAGCCCAGAACGGGACGAGTCCCTCGGGGAGGAGACCCGCGACGCATCCCGTCAGCCGTCCTGCTCCCCCAGCTCGGCGCGGTCGCGGCCGTCGGCGAGCTCGGCCTCCCAGGCACGCAGCGTCTCGTACACCTCGCGCGCCACCTCGGCGGGGATGCCGTCGACCGCCTCGATCTGCTCGAGCGTGGCCTCCCTCAGGCGCCTCATGGAGGGGAAGGCGCGGCGCAGCGCCTTCTTGCGCTTGGGCCCCACGCCCTCTATCTCGTCGAGGATGGACACGGTCATGGCCTTGTCGCGCAGCTCGCGGTGGAAGGTGATGGCGAAGCGGTGGGCCTCGTCGCGGACCTGCTTGACCAGGTAGAGCGAGGCCGACCCGCTGGGGAGCACCACGGGCATGTCGTCCCAGGTCACGAAGAGCTCCTCGTCGCTCTTGGCAAGGCCGCACAGGGGGATGTCGACGCCCAGGTCGGCGAGCTGGCGCTGGGCAGCGTGCAGCTGGGGCTTGCCGCCGTCGAGTATGAGCAGGTCGGGTCGGCGGCCAAAGCGCTCGTCTGCCATGCGCTCGGGACCGTAGCGCCTGCTCATGACCTCGGCCATGCTCACCACGTCGTTCGCCTCGTCGAGCGGCGTGCGGATCTTGAAGCGGCGGTACTGGGACTTGTCGGGCTTGCCGCCGGTGAACACGACCATCGAGGCCACGGTGTGCTTGCCGTGGATGGTCGAGATGTCGAAGCACTCGATGCGCATGGGCGGCTCGTCGAGGGCTAGCGCGCTCTCGAGCTGGAGCAGCGCCTCGTTGGTGCGCTTGTCCTCGTAGCCGGTGCGCAGCTCGTAGCGCATGAGGGCGTGGCGGGCGTTGTTGGCGGCCATCTGGAGCAGGTGCGCCTTCTCGCCGCGCTGGGGGACGCGCACGACGACCTTGCGGCCGCGGCGCTCGGCGAGCCAGGACGCGAGCGCCTCGGCATCGGCCAGCTCGCAGGGGACGTCCACCTCGAGCGGCAGGTCGTCGGTCTGGTCGTAGTAGCGCTTGGCGAAGCCCGAGACGAGCTCCTCCTCGGGCACGTCGAGCCCCTTGTCGAGGATGAACTCGCAGGTGCGCACGACGCGCCCCTCCCGAACCAGGAAGACGCAGGCGCCGGCGATGGTCTCCTCGCGCCAGAAGCCCATGAGGTCCACGTCGACGGCGGACGGGAAGACCACCTGCTGGGTGTCGTCGAGGCCGCGGATGACCTCGATGCGCCTCTTGATGCGGCCCGCCCGCTCGAAGTCGAGCTCGGCCGCGGCCGCGCGCATCTGGGCGTCGAGCTCGTCCAGGAACTCGCCGCGGTGCCCCGAGAGGAACCGCTCGACGCCCGCGATCTGCTCGGCGTAGTCCTCGGCCGTGATCTCGCCGGCGCACACGCCTGGGCCCCGGCCCACGTGGTAGTCGAAGCAGGGCCGCCCGTTGCTGGCGCAGATCATCTCGATGAGGGCGGCGTCGTTGGGGTGCGAGTCGGCCAGGCGCTTGACGCGGCGCCACTCGGCGCAGGTGGCCACGCACATGGGGCAGACCTTGCGCACGATGTCGATGGCCTCGCGGGCCGAGCGCGCGTCGGTGTAGGGGCCGAAGTAGCGCGTGCCGGGACGGTGCTTCTCGCGGGTGTACTTGAGCGCCGGGAAGACGTCGCCCTTGGTGATGGCTATGTAGGGGTAGCTCTTGTCGTCCTTGTAGTCGACGTTGTAGCGCGGGTGGTACTGCTGGATGAGGTTCATCTCGAGGACCAGCGCCTCGTGCTCGGAGCCGACGACCACGTAGTCGAAGCTGGCGACCTCGTCCATCATGTAGGGGATCTTGACGCGCTCGTCCTCGCCATGGACGTACTGGCGCATGCGTGCGCGCAGGTTCTTCGCCTTGCCCACGTAGAGGACCTCGCCGGTGGCGCCCTTCCACAGGTAACAGCCCGGGTCGGTGGGGACCCGGTCGACTTGCTCGCTCAGTGTGGGGGTGTCGGGCACGTTCGCTCCTGTTCTTTCCCTATGCGCGGTGTGCGCGCGGCCACGGGAAGAGTGTAACGCAGTAGAATGGATGGTTGGCATCGAACCACACACGAACCAGCGCATCGGAAGGACCAACCCCATGGCACAGAACGCCCCGAAGACCAGAGACGACCTGCTCCCCGTCGTGCTGGGAGGCGACATCGGAGCCTACGCGCTCGGCCGCGAGTTCCACGAGGCCTACGGGGTGCGCTCCGTCTACATCAACACGGGCTACATCGGGGCCATCACGCACTCCGCCATCATCGACACCCATCCGGTCGAGGCCATGCACGCCGGCCCCGTCCTCGAGGCAATAGGCGAGGTCGCCTCGGCCAACGCCGACAAGACCATCGCCCTCATCGCCAACACCGACCCCCTCATCGAGCTGCTCGAGGAGGTCGCGGGCGAGCTCCCCGCCAACGTGAGCGTCACCATCCCTCCCAAGGACGCCTTCGACGCGGTCTGCGACAAGGCCACCTTCTCCAGGCTCTGCCAGGACCACGGCCTGGACGTGCCCGCCATGGAGCGCGTGTCGCTCGCGGGGACGAGCCCCATCGCCCCCTGCCAGATCCCCTTCCCCGTGGTGGCCAAGCCCGCTGTCTCTGCAGGCTGGTACGACATGCTGCTCAAGGGCTTCAAGAAGGTCTACTACGTGACCGAGCAGTCCCAGCTCGACGAGCTCTGGGCGGGGCTGCGCGCCGCCGGCTTCGACGGCGAGATCCTGGTCCAGGAGCTCATCGGCGGCGACGACACCTACATGGACTCGCTCACCATCTACATCGGCCAGGACGGCGAGGCGCGCCTGCTCGGCGCCGCCCAGGTGCTGCTCGAGGACCACGCCCCCACCATGCTGGGCAACCCCGTCGCCATGGTCATCCGCGAGAAGGACGAGCTCTGGGAGAGGGCCGGCCGCATGCTGTCCGACGTGGGCTACCGCGGCTTCGCCAACTTCGACGTCAAGCGCGACCCCAAGGACGGCCGCGAGCTCTTCCTCGACTGCAACCCCCGCATCGGCCGCAACTCGTTCTACAACGTGGCGGGCGGGGTCAACCCCATGCGGGTGCAGGTCGAGGACTCGATCGACCACGTCGCCAGCACGCAGCCCCTGCGGGCGGTCGAGCCGGCGCTCTACACCCTCGTGCCCGTGCCGCTGCTGCGCCGCTACGTGCGCGACCCCGAGCTGCTCGCCGAGGTGGACGGCCTGGTGCGCTCCGGGCGCGTCTTCGACCCGCAGCGCTACCGCGCCGACTGGGGGCTGCGCCGCAGGCTCGACGTCGAGCTCACCGAGCTCAACCAGTACCGCAAGTTCGGGAAGTTCTACCCCCGTCCCACCGACACCTCGTTCTAGGGGGAGCCATGACCGTCAAGACCGACGTCACGGCCCCGCTGAGGGAGGCCTTCGCACAGCGCACCGACACCAGTCCTGACGACTGGTTCTGCACCTTCAAGGCCCGCTACGGCATGCGCGAGGCCTTCTCCGCCGTTCGCGACGTGGCCGGCGACGGCCGCGTGCTGACCACGCTGTTCACCGGCTGCACCGCGGTCGACTCGATCCTGGCCGCGGGCATGGGCGTGGGATACGCGGCAATCGACGGCGCGACCCTCTCGGTCGACGCGGCCCTGCTCGAGGTGGGCCCCGAGGTGCGCGCCGTGCTGCTGCAGAACTCCTACGGCATGGTCGACGAGGCGGTCACGCGCACGATCGCCGACAAGGCCCACGCGGCCGGCGCCATCCTGGTCGAGGACAGCGCCCACTGCCTCTCGCGCATGGCCCGCGACGCCGACGGCCGACCCGTCGCCGACGTGTCCATCCACTCCTTCGGCATCGAGAAGACCTTCTCGGACATCTACTTTGGTGGTGCCCTGTGGGTGAACCCCGCCATGGCGGACGCCGCCCTGCACGAC
>SUUD01000003.1:25313-26130 GCA_015062715.1 Olsenella sp.
GACGCCATCGTGGCGCGCCTGCGCTCGTGCGCGGAGCTGCCCGCGCGGCTGGGCAGGGCCTGCGCGTCGTACCGCACGCATGCGCGCATCCTGGCGCACCTGCCGGGCGCCCTCTCGGGCGTCGCGAAGTCGGTCCTGCTGCGCACAGGCTCCTACGAGCCCCCCGTGGCCGACGTCGAGCGGCGCGGCGGGCTCCCCTATCCCTCGTACCTCCCCAACGAGTGGGTCGTCCAGCGGATCCTGCCCCGCTTCGCCACCCTCGACGAGGACGAGGCGCGCCGCCGCGAGGCGTCGCTCGCCTACGCCGAGCTCCTGGGCGACGAGTTCTCGGGCCGCATCCCCCAGGCGGCGCTCAACGCCTGCAAGGGGCAGCCGCTCCTGCGCTTCCCCATCCTGCTCGACGACAAGGCCCAGGCCGACGAGGCGGCCGCACGGCTGCTCGCGCGCGGTCATTACGCCGTGCACTGGTACTTCAGACCCTTCTTCCCCGGCGCGCTCGACCTGGGGGCCTACGGGCTCTCGGCGGACGACCCGCGCCTGGCAGACTACGACGCGCGCTTCTCGGGGGTCCTGGGGCTCCCCACGGAGCGGGGCGCCGATGCCGCCCGCGAGGCGGCCGGCATCGTGGGCGACCTGCTGCGCGCATAGAGTGACGAGAGAGTGAGGAAACGAGACATGGACGTTCGCGTCATAGACGATGGGATCACCTGGAACGAATACGCGCAGGGCTTTGGCGCGCATCCGCTGCAGCTCTCGCAGTGGGGGCTGCTCAAGTCGCAGACCGGGCCATGGCGCCAGGTCTTCCTTGCGGTCTCCG
>SUUD01000114.1 GCA_015062715.1 Olsenella sp.
CGAGGGGCCGTTTCGACGTCGGGGGCGGCCCTTCGCTCGTCTCTGCCAGAGGGACGGTCCTTCTGGCAGGTCAACCTGCCACGGGGACGGTCCTTGCGTCGCAGGAGTCTTCGGCCTGTCGTCACGCCTGCAATTACGCACCTGGTTGACGATTTCTGTGAAATCGCGCCTTACAACTGCTTGTTGGTCTCGTTGTTTGTGAGTTGTTGGAAAACTGCTGGTATTTGGTCATGTTTCTTTTTGTGAAGAAG
Source organism: Olsenella sp. (assembly GCA_015062715.1). GTDB lineage: Bacteria > Actinomycetota > Coriobacteriia > Coriobacteriales > Atopobiaceae > SIG37. The sequence continues at coordinate 252 of SUUD01000114.1, forward strand.
CTTTGTGGCAAGTTCTTCTGGCCATTTGCTTGAACTAAAACGTCCCAAAGCCGTTGCTAGGAGAGAGGGGCGGTCATGCCAAGGACGGCACGTGTTCAAAGCGCAAGCGGCAACTATCACGTCATGCTGAGGGGTGTGGGCAGGCGGATCATCTTCGAAGATGACGCCGACAGGAGGGCCTTTCTCGGGGTTCTCGCGAGGTGCGCCAAGGAATGCGAGGTCGACCTCATCGCCTACTGCCTCATGAGCAACCACGTACACCTAGCGCTGGATAATCGAGAAGGGGTCCCAAGCAGGCTCATGCGCAGGATCGGGACCTCGTATGCCATGCGGTTCAACAGGTTGAACGACCATGTTGGCCACGTGTTCCAGGGAAGGTTCAAGAGCGTGCCTGTCGAGTCGAACGAGCAGCTCCTGGAAACGGTTCGATACGTGCACAGGAACCCGGCGGAGGCGGAAATCGGCCAGGTCGACACATACGCATGGTCGAGCTATGGAGAGTACGTTGGGAGACCGCAGATCTGCAAGACCGACGGAGTGCTGGATCTGCTCGATGGGGTCGATGGGTTCGTGGAGTACATGAGGGGGCGAAACGGGGACTTCGACCCATTCCCCGAGGCAAGGGCACTTCTGTTGGATGACAAGGCGCTCGCGATTGCGCGGGAGGTCCTCGGCGAGCAGGGCATGAGGGAACTCGAGGGGGATTCGAGGTCCGCCCGCGATCGGTGCCTGCGCATTCTGCGCGACAAGGGGATGAGCGCCAGGCAGGTATCGCGGATAACCGGTATCGGCCGCTCGATTGTGACCGCCGCGTTCAGGGGTTGAGAGGACCGTCCCCGTGGCAGATTGACCTGCCAGAAGGACCGTCCCCATGGCAGGTCTGGCGGGTTCGTGGAGGGGTTGACCTCGTGCGGGTTACGTGATTGAATACTTGTCCGTATGGATTGGCTGTGTAAGGGAAGTGGGGTGCGTCTCGCCCCGCTTCCCTTTCTGTAAGGAAGGGGAGAGATGGCAGCGGAGGACCTCAGGTCCCAGATCATCGCGGCGCTCGAGCAGGAGGCGGCCACACGCGGCATCGACATCGTCGACGTCGAGATCGTGGGTGCCACCAAGGCCCCGGCGGTCCGTGTGCGCATCGACCACGCCGACGAGTCGGCCGAGACCATCTCGCTCGACGAGGTTGCCGAGCAGAACGCCTGGATCGACGCCGTGATTGAGGGCATCGACCCGTTCCCCAACTCCTACACGCTCGAGGTCTCGAGCCCGGGGCTCGACCGGCCGCTGCGCCGCGAGCGCGACTTCGTCCGGTTCGCCGGCGAGACGGTCGCCCTCACCACCAACGCCGTCGAGGGGCGCAAGCGCTACACGGGCACCCTCGAGGGCGTCACGGACGGCCTGGTGCACGTCACCTGCGACGGCGAGGACTTCGCCTTCGAGCTCGGTCAGATCCGCTCGTGCGCCATCAAGCCCACGTTCGACTTCGGCAAGAAGAAGGCCTAACGGCCACGACGACGCCGGCGGCCAGCGCCCCGGCACGCAATCACGGTAACAGTCGCCCCGCCCGGGGCGGGGGAGAGAAGGAAAGGAAGCGAAGCACCATGGCCTCTGAGATGATGGAAGCCCTGATGATGCTCTGCCAGGAGAAGCACATCGACCAGCTCTACCTGATCGACCGACTCGAGCAGTCGCTCGCCAAGAGCTATGCCGACGTGCTCCACCTCGACTATGGGGCAAAGGTCACCATCGACCGCGTCACCGGCAAGATCTACGTCTACAAGCTCGTCCCGAGGGAGGACTCCTACGACGAGGAGTCCAACGAGTACACCGAGTACGACGAGGTGGACGTCACGCCGTCCGACACCAGCCGCATCGCCGCGATGCAGGCCAAGCAGGAGATCAAGCAGATCGTCAACAACGCCGCGCGCAGGCAGATCTTTGAGGAGTTCTCCGAGCGCATCGGCGACATCATCACGGGCACGGTCCTGCAGACCACGCCCGACTTCACCATCGTGAAGATCCGCGACGGCGTCGAGGCCGAGCTGCCCCACTTCGACCTGCGCCGCCACCCCGACGAGCGCAACGAGCGCCCCAACGGCGAGCGCTACGCCCACAACCAGCGCATCAAGGCGATCATCATCGACGTGCGCGACCCGTCCGGCTCGGCCCAGCCCGTCCGCGGCGAGCACTCGCGCCCCTCGATCGTGATCAGCCGCACCCACCCCGACCTCATCAGGCGCCTCTTCGAGCTCGAGGTCCCCGAGATCTACGACGGCGTCGTCGAGATCCGCTCCATCGCCCGCGAGCCCGGCGCCCGCTCCAAGGTCGCCGTCTCGTCCTATGACGAGCGCCTCGACCCGGTGGGCGCCTGTGTCGGCCCCAAGGGCAGCCGCGTGCGCACCGTCGTGGGCGAGCTGCGCGGCGAGCGTGTCGACGTCGTGCTGTGGAGCGATGACCCCGCCACCTGCGTCAGCCACGCCCTCTCGCCGGCCAAGGTGAGCCGCGTCATCGTCGACCGCGACAACAACTACGCCACGGTCATCGTGCCGGATGACCAGCTGTCGCTGGCCATCGGCAAGGAGGGCCAGAACGCCCGCCTGGCCGCCCGCCTCACGGGCCTGCACATCGACATCAAGAACGAGAAGCTCGCCGCGAGCATCCTCAAGGGCATGCCGGTGGTCGACACCGCCGAGAGCCTGGTCGACGAGGAGGAGTCCGAGCACCGCTGCGAGTACGAGACCCCGGACGGGATCCGCTGCCGCAACATGGCGCGTCCCGGCTCGCGCTTCTGCGGCGTCCACGAGCGCCTCGCGCAGCTCGACTCGGTCGAGGTCTCCGACGACCCCGATTCCCTCGTCTAGCGACGGACCCCGTCAGGACCTCGTATACCCGGAAGGTGAGACATGGCAAAGACCCGCGTGAGTGACCTTGCCAAGGAATATGGCATGACAAGCAAGGAGATGCTGGGGCATCTCCAGGACATGAAGATACCGGCGAAGACGCCCTCCTCCACGCTCGAGGACGCCTACGTCTCGATCGTGCGCAAGAAGCTCGCCCCCATCCTCGAGGCGCGCGCCGCCGAGATCGAGGCGGCCCGCAAGGCCGAGGAGGAGGCCGCCGCCAAGGCCGCCGAGGAGGCACGCATCAAGGCCGAGCAGGAGCGCCTCGAGGCCGAGAGGCGTCGCGAGGCCGAGCGCCTCGAGGCGGAGCGCCGCCGCGCCGAGGAGGAGGCCGCCCGCAAGGCCGCCGAGGAGCGCCGCCGCGAGGAGGAGCGCCGCGCCGCCGAGGAGGCGGAGCGCAACCGCATCCGCGACAACGCCCCCACCGCCAAGCCCTCGATGACGAGCCTGCTCGACCAGATCGCCCAGCAGGAGCGCATCCTCAAGGAGCAGGCCGAGCAGAAGGCCCAGGAGAAGGCAACCGCGAAGCCCGAGACCGGCGAGCGTGCCCACGAGCGCCGCCCCCAGCCGCGCCGCGCCGCCGCCCCCGAGCCCGCCCAGGCCGACGTCGCCGGCGAGCAGGCACGCGCCGAGGCCGGCGCCGGCAAGCGCGCCGGCAAGGGCAAGCGCGGCCGCCGCGGCGAGGAGACCGAGGACCGCTACAGCCGCATGGCCCGCGCCGCGGAGGAGTACAACCGCGAGCACGTGCTCGAGGAGGCCCGCGCCGCCGTCGACGAGGCAACCCGCGAGAGCCAGGGCCGCCGCAAGAAGCGCAAGGAGCGCCGCAAGCAGCAGCAGGAGGAGGCAGCCCTGCAGGCCGCCATCGAGGACGCCAAGAGGAACGACCAGGACCTCTCGCAGCTCGACACCGTCAAGGTGCCGCAGGGCTCGACGGTCCAGGAGCTCGCCGAGCTGCTCGGCGTCCCCGCCAACGACATCATCAAGCGCCTGTTCCTGCTGGGAACGCCGCTCACCATGACCCAGAGCATGACCGACGACCTCATCGAGCTGGTCGCCGACGACCTGGGCCGCGAGATCCGCATCATGACCAAGGAGGAGGAGAACTCCTTCACCTTCTACGACGACCCCGACTCGCTGCTGCCGCGCTCGCCGGTCGTCACCGTCATGGGCCACGTCGACCACGGCAAGACGTCGCTGCTCGACGCCATCCGCCGCACCCGCGTCGCCGCGGGCGAGGCCGGCGGCATCACGCAGGCCATCGGCGCCTCTCAGGTCGAGATCAACGGCCGCCAGATCACGTTCATCGACACGCCCGGCCACGAGACCTTCACGGCCATGCGTGCCCGTGGCGCCAAGGTCACCGACATCGTCATCCTGATCGTCGCGGCCGACGACGGCGTCATGCCCCAGACCATCGAGTCGATCAACCACGCCAAGGCCGCCGGCGTCCCCATCATCGTCGCCGTCAACAAGATCGACCGCGAGGACGCCAACCCCGACCGCGTCCGCCAGGAGCTCACCGAGTACGGCGTCATCCCCGAGGAGTGGGGCGGCGAGAACATGTTCGTGAACATCTCGGCCAAGAAGGAGATCGGCATCGACGAGCTGCTCGAGACCGTCATCCTGCAGGCCGACGTCCTCGAGCTCAAGGCCAACCCCAACACCTTCGCGAGCGGCTACGTGCTCGAGGCCAAGCTCGACCGCGGCCGCGGCTCGGTGGCCACGGTGCTCGTCAACCGCGGCACCCTGCACGTCGGCGACTCGCTCGTCGCCGGCATGGCCTACGGCCGCGTCCGCGCCATGCTCGACCAGCACGGCAAGCCCGTCGCCGAGGCCGGCCCCTCCGACGCCGTCGAGATCCTGGGCCTGCAGAGCGTGCCCGCCGCCGGCGACGAGTTCCGCGTCTTCCAGGACGAGCGCGACGCCCGCGACCTCGCCGAGCAGCGCGCCCTCAAGGCCCGCATCGAGGAGCAGAACGCCGTCAAGCACGTCACGCTCGAGAACCTCTTCCAGACCATGGGCGACCGCGAGGTCAAGGAGCTCAACCTGGTCATCAAGGCCGACGTCCAGGGCTCCATCGAGGCGCTGGTCGACTCGCTCAACAAGATGGACCAGTCCGAGGTCCGCATCAACGTCATCCACTCCGCGGTGGGTGCCGTCACCGAGACCGACGTCATCCTCGCCGACGCCTCCGACGCCATCATCATCGGCTTCGGCGTGCGCCCCGAGGCCAAGGCCAAGACCGAGGCCGAGCGCAAGGGCGTCCAGATCAGGACCTACAGCGTCATCTACAAGGCCATCGAGGACATCGACGCCGCCCGCATCGGCATGCTCAAGCCCACCGAGGAGGAGCACGTCACCGGCCAGGCAGAGGTGCGCGACACCTTCAAGGTGCCCAAGGTCGGCGTGGCCGCGGGCTGCATGGTCACCGAGGGCGAGATCAGCCGCGACGACCGCGTCCGCCTGGTGCGCGACGGCATCGTCATCTACGACGGCAAGCTCGCCTCGATGCGCCGCTTCAAGGACGACGTCAAGAGCGTCAAGGCCGGCTACGAGTGCGGCCTGGGCCTCGAGAACTACCAGGACTTCCACGTGGGCGACGTTATCGAGGGCTACAAGATCGTCGAGGTAGCCCGCACGGAGTAGGAGACCACCGTGAAGCAGAACCAGAACTCCCGCCGCTCGGGGGAGATCGCGCGCGAGAAGCTCGCGAGCATCCTGCTGTTCGAGGTTGCGGACCCCGACCTCGCGCTCGTCACCGTGACGGGCGCCGAGGTCTCGGTCGACCGCACCTACGTGCGGGCGTACGTGAGCTGCGAACCCGAGCGCTATGACGAGGTCATGGCGGCCCTGGGGCGCGCCAAGGGACGCATCCGGTCCCTGCTCGGCCGCTCCCTGGGCTGGCGCGTGACCCCCGAGCTGTCCTTCCACATCGACACCTCGACCGACGAGGCCGAGTGCATCGCCCGCGCCCTGCAGAACGTCCCCGAGACGCTTGCGGTCGAGAAGGACGAGGAGGGCTATCCCATCGCTCCAGACGACGGGGATGCCGGCGCCGGTGGGGGAGGCGCGTTCTGATGGGCATCCCCCTGCTGCTGCGCGCCCGCGGCGACCTCGAGGCCCAGCGCGAGGGCTTCGACGCCATAGCCGACCTCATCCAGGCCGCCGACACGGTCGCCATCTGCGCGCACACCACGCCCGATGGCGACGCCCTGGGCTCGACCCTGGCCCTCGCGCGCGCCATCCGCTCCATCTGGCCGGGCACCGAGGTCACCTGCCTGCTCGCGGACGACCAGCCCATCCCGGTGACCCTGCGCTTCCTGCCGGGCGCCGAGGAGCTCGTGCGCGCGAGCGAGTACGAGGGCGATCCCGACCTCTTCGTCTGCGTCGACCTCTCGTCGGCAAACCGCCTCAACAACGCCGAGGCGGTCATGCGCCGCGCCC
>SUUD01000115.1 GCA_015062715.1 Olsenella sp.
GTAGTCGGACGCGTCGCCGATGACCGAGTCGCCGATGATGACGGGGTCGTACACTCCCTGGCGGATAGCCTCGGACGACTCGCGCAGGACGATTTGGCCGACGGGGATGGTCGAGGGATCCTGGGGCTGCTCGCCCACGGTGGCAAGCGACTCGTCCGGGCCCTCGAGCTCCATGGCCTGGTCGGCCGCCTCGCCGGTGCTGGTGATGGCGTCCTCGGGAACGACCGTCTGGTCGGGGATGAGGGCGAGCCCGCCTGCCGACACGGAAAGCACGAGCGCGCAGAGGCCACAACCAACGCGCGCGAGCATGACCTGGTTGGGGGCGAAGTCGCGCGAGCCCAGCACCGCGGAGGCAAGGCCGCGTGGACCGCCCGCCTCGCCCACGGCGCCCACGAGCCAGCCCGCGCCAAGGGCCACCGCGCATGACACCACAACAGCCAGTACCTTGACCCAGGCGGGGGCCGTGAACGCCTGCGCCCCCATGAGGATGATCAGCGGGTAGTGCCACAGGTAGAGCTCGTAGGACCGCTGGCCCGCCCAGGCAAGGGGTCCCAGGGCGAACAGGCTCGCCAAGATGCCGTCGGGCACGAGCAGGGCTGCGATGACGACGGAGGTGAGCACGGAGGCGACGAGCATGCCGCCGTAGTAGAGGAAGGGCGACTGCGCCGGAATGAGGGCCATCATGGCCACCAGCAACGAGAGTGCGACCGCGCCAGCCACGTCGTACAGTCTCGACGGCGAGGGCAGTGGCCACTCCGGCCACTCCCCCATGGGCCAGGCCATCGCCAACCAGGAGCCCACGAGCAGCGAGAACGCACGGGTGTCGGGTCCGTAGTAGACGCGGCTCGGGTCGGCATCGGGACGATAGAGCACCGCCATGGCGATGGCGGAGACCAGCGCCAGCACGAGCGTGGCAATGCGCTGCGGACGCCCGGCACGTCCGTCGCGGTCGAGGATGAAGACCAGGACGATGGGCCATACCAGGCAGAACTGCATGTCGACGCCGAGATACCACAGGTGCGTGAGCGGCGAGGGGGCGCCAAGGGCGTCGAAGTAGGACATGTTGCGCAGGATGTAGCTCACGTTCTCGAAGAACAGGAGCGCTGGTACGACGTCCGGGCGGACCTTGGTGAGCAGCACGTGGTTGAACAGGACGCACAGAAGGGTGACGCACAGGACCATGAGCGCCATGGGCGCCCAGAGCCTCGACACGCGCCGCAGCCAGAACCCTCCCAGAAGGCTCGGTGCGGGGGTGCCGTCACCCTTTCGACGGGCGATGGTCGAGGTGACCAGGTAGCCGGTGAGCACGAAGAACATGACGACGCCGAGGTGCCCCGAGGGCAGCCAGGAGACCCCGAGGTGGTAGAGGACGATGGCGGCGATGGCAAGGACCCGCAGCCCGTCGAGCTGCGACATGCGCGGCTTGTGCACAACAGTGCGAGCTTGAGCCCTCGTCCCTCTAACCCGAGCCATTCCTCACCCCGACCGATTGTCGACCTTTATCTCTCCGATTATATGTTGTCACGCGGTGACAGGTCCCCACGGTCAGCAGGCATTCGCGAGGAGGTCACTCCTCGTCTGGCCGGCGCCTGTTGCGCTTGGTCTCGGAGCGGAACCGCTTGTCGCGGAGCCGCCGCTCCACCGAGGAGCGCGTCGGCCTTGTCTTGTGGCGCGTCGTTGGCGGGATGGCCCGGCGAAGGAGCTCCTCGTGGATCTTGCGCAGGCAGATCTGGCGGTTTCGATACTGGCTGCGCGACTCGCGGCTCACCACGACGATGCCCGTGGGCACATGGCGCATGCGAACCGCTGAGTCTGCCGTGTTGACGCCCTGGCCACCCGGCCCCGACGCATGGAACGCCTCGGCGACGCACTCCTGCGAGAGCTCGTCGAGGGTACGTCGCGCAAGGCGCGCATAGTCACGGTATGTCATGCCCATATCGTCCATGGGTGACATGGTACGACAGCCGCCGGACAAATGGGCGGTCCCACGGGGCTTGCGGGCGCTGGGAGGGGCTTACGCCTCGTCGACGACCTCGGCGTCCACGGCGTTCTTGCGCACGCTCTCGATGCCGTTGAGGCAGCTGGACTTTGCCTTATAACCCTCGCTCGCGAGAATGGCCTGTCCATTCCTTGCCTTGAGGCGGAAGCGGAACTCGCCGGCCTTGTCGAGGTAGACCTCGAACTTGGGATGAGCCTGCGTCTCGTAGCCCTCGACCGTCTGGTCCTCGAGGTTGGCGATGGGGGCGTTGGTGCGCACGCTCTCGACGCCGTTGAGGCAGGCGTCGCGAGTCGTGTACGTCTCAGAGGTCCCCACGACCTGGCCGTTGCCGGCGACGAGGTTGAACCTGCTGCCCTTCTCGGTGGTGCGGACGCTGAACTTGCCCATGCATGCCTCCTTGGTCGACGTAGTCCCTAATCGAATGGTATGCCCTCGACCTGTCGTGGTGGCACGACAGGTCGCACGCCAGGACGCTGGCGGCGCAATGCGTCGGCGAGAGGCCTATGCCTGGTCCACCACGACCGACCCCGAGCCAGGGTTAATGACAACGCGGTCGACCACGCGACCCAGGCTGTCAAAGAAGACGAGGTCCACGCGGCCGTCGATGTACTCGACGTCGATGTTGCCCTCCCAGCGGCCGATCTCCTCGCCCGTGGCCGAGTAGAGCGTGACAACGCGGTCGACGCCATGCCCGTACTCGGCCTGCCAGCGCGAGACGTTGCGCGAGCAGGTCGAGCTGTTGACCGTGAACCAGAAGAGCAAGAACGCCAGCAGGGCCACGACGAACGCGACGCCGATGCCGATCCTCTTGGCGATCTTTCCGCTTTCCATTGCCACTCCCTTCCCCGGCGGATGCCGGGACCAGAATTGTCTGGGAGTCGTATACCCAAAGTCGGTCGAGATTAACGTCTCTAGGGTTGGGTATAGTGTCTGGGACCGCATGACGCACGACCCGCGTGCGCCGTGCGGGCGGATACTGGAGGTCCACATGGAAGTCATCATCGTCCTCATCATCCTGTTCGTGTTCGTCATGCCCGCGATCTCGAACGCCATCAACGGCGCAGGTCGAAGGCGCGACGCGCACGGCAACCTCATCGGCTCGGGCACCATCACCCACACCCACGCCGGCATCATCTACGTGATCCAGCAGCAGCACGTGGGCGTCATCGAGCGCATGGGCAAGTTCCACCAGATCGTGGGCCCCGGCCTGCACGTCCGCGTCCCCTTCATCGACCGCGTCATCGACGTGAGCCTCATGACCGAGGACGAGCACGTCACCTTCGACGCCAAGACCGCCGACAACGTCACCATCGAGCTCGACGTCTCCATCCAGTACCACGTCGACTACAGCCAGCGCACCGATGGCTCCAACGGCATCTTCCAGAGCCTCTACACCCTCACCGACCCGGTCTCGCAGATGCGCGACTACTTTGCCGACGCCCTGCGCTCGCAGATTCCGGCGCGCACCCTCGACGAGGTCTTCTCCGAGAAGGACGCCATCGCCTCGGCCATCGACGACGTCGTGTCCGAGAAGATGCTGGCCTATGGCTACACCATCGTCACCACCCTCATCACCTCGATCAAGCTGCCGGCAGACGTCCAGCAGTCCATGAACCGCATCATCGCCTCCAAGAACGACCTCGAGAGCGCCAAGAACGAGGCCGAGGCCGAGCGCCAGAAGACCGTCATCGCCGCCACGGCAAAGGCCGAGGCCATGGAGAAGGAGGGCGAGGGCATCGCCAAGCAGCGCGTCGCCATCGCGCGCGGCATCCGCGACTCCATCGACACCATCCAGGGCTCCACGCTCTCCGAGGGCGAGGCCAACCGCCTGTTCGAGTTCACGCAGTGGGTGGGCATGATGGAGGAGTACGCGCAGCGTGGCGCCTCCACGGTCATCCTGCCCAACGACTTCGAGAGCACGCAGTCCATGTTCACGCAGATGGTCTCGGCCGAAGAGGTCAAGAAGGCCGAGGAGTGACCTGGCTCCTCAACACCGTGCGTCCTCTGGCGCCTCGGCTTCGGCCGGGGCGCCTCTTTTTTGGCCCGTGATGCGCTTTCGCTGTTTCACTCCGTAAGTTAGAAGTGGTAAACTAATAAAGTTAGTTTTGGCTAACGATTTGACGTATCAACACGTGAAAGGCCCAGGATGCACACCCACCACACCACCTACCTCGTACCCCTACGTGCCGTCATTGCCGCTCCGCTCTCTGCCGCACTTGTCACCACGCTTGCAGCAGCGCCCGCGACCATGGCACTCCTCCCCACCGTCGCCCTGGCCGAGCCGCAGGTCCAGACCCAGGACGATGCTACGCCCGACAAGGCCGAGACGGTCTACGTGTACGCCGACGCAAGCGGGGCGACGCGCTCGGTCGAGGTCGAGGCGCGCCTTGCCAACCGGTCGGGCGCCTCGACGCTCTTTGACGAGAGCGACCTCACGGACATAACGGCGACCTCGGGCGGTGCGGCCTTCTCTACCGGCAGCGGCGGCGAGCTCGTCTGGACAAGCGACGGGGGCGAGGTCAGCTACGAGGGCACGTCCGCAAAGGAACCGCCGCTCGAGGTGCGCGTGAGCTACCAGCTGGATGGCCGCGACGTCTCGCCCCAGGAGCTCCTGGGGGCCTCGGGCCACGTCACCATCCGCTACGACTACCTCAACAACGCCGAGGTCGACGGCACCAAGGTGCCCTTCCTTGCGATCACGGGTGTCTCGCTTGACCCCGCCCGATTCTCCAACATGAGCGTCACCAATGGACGCATCATGGACGAGGCGGGAAGCCTCGTGGTCGTGGGCTATGCCCTCCCCGGGCTTCAGGAGGGCCTGGTGACCGAGCTCGAGGACCTTGAGATGCCCGACCACTTTGAGATCCAGGCCGACGTCACCGACTTCGAGTTGGACAAGACGCTCACGCTGGTTACGCCCGACCTGCTCTCCGAACTTGACACTGGCGGCATCGACTTTGGCGAGCTTGACGAGGCCATGGACGCCATGCGCGACGCGGTGGGCGCGCTGGGCGAGGGCGCCGGACAGCTTTCGAGCGGCCTGGACAAGCTGGCCCAGGGGGCGGGCACGCTGGACAGCGGCGCGGCGCAGTATGACGAGATGCTCTCGCAGATGGGCGACGCCTCTGCGCTCACGGACGGGGCCGCGCAGCTCACGGGCCTTGTCGGCCAGCTTCAGGCGGGCGCCACCCAGGCCTCGCAGGGAGCGTCCGCCCTGGCGGAGGCCCTTGGGAAGATCAAGGACGACACAAGTGGTGCCGCCGGCGTGGCAGGCGGCCTCGCGGCCACCATCGATGCCGCCGGGGACCAGGTGGGCTCCGCAAAGGACCGTCTGACGCAGCTCGGCTCCAGCATCGAGTCGGGCAAGGACACGGCCCTGCAGGAGATCGACGGGGCACGTGCCGCCGCCAACCCCGACCAGATTGCAGCTGCCGCCCAGGCGGCAGAGGGCGCCGCCGCAGAGCTCTCGGGAGCGACGCAGGCTGCCCTGGCGGCCCTCGACGGCATCGACACCACGGACCTGGAGCCCGAGCAGGCTGCTGCCATCGATGCTGCCGTGGAAGATGCCAGGAAGGCGCTCACCACGCCTGACGTGAGCGACGCGACGGGCAAGCTAAGCGCTGCCGCCGAGAGCCTGGGCGGGGTCTCCGGCAGCCTCGCGGCGGCCAGGACGGCCATCGAGGACATCCCGGCAGACACGAGCGCCATTGCCGACGGCCTCGACCAGACGGGCGGGACGCTCGACAGTGCGTCTGGCGGTGCAAGGACCCTCGAGCAGAACCTCAGCGGCGCGGCCGAGGGCATCGGGTCGGCCGCGAAGAGCGCCTCCGACCTGGGCAACGGCATGGAACAGCTCGCAGACGGCGTCTCCGCGCACCGTAGTGACGTGGCCGGGCTCGCGAGCGCGCTCGGCACCCTAGGCCAGTCGTTGCCGCAGGCGGCAGCGGGTGCGGCAGCCCTTCACCAAGGAGCGTCAGCCCTCGCGCAAGGCACGGCTGCCGCAGCCGATGGGGCTTCGCAGCTGGCCGACGGCATAGGCGAGTTCGACGAGCAGGGCGTCTCCAAGCTTGCCGACGAGCTCGACGCGCACATCGGGAGCCTCCCCGACCGCATCGACGCCCTATCCGGCGCCGCGCGCGATTACACCACCTTCTCGGGGCTTGCCGACGGCCAGACCGGCTCGGTCCGCTTCATCTACGAGGTCGACGCCATCAAGGCCGAGGAGTAAAATCATCCGCTCTTTCGGGCTTGAGTCGGGGGCTGGGGGCACGAGATGCCTCCGGCCCCCGACGCGTGACGGCGATGCCCTACTCCTGGACCTTCATGGCGATCGAGAGCGGCACCCGGCGGATGGCGCGCACGTGGATGACGGCCACCACCGCATACGTGGCGCACCCAATGAGCACCTCGCGGGCGAGCAGCTCGATGGGCAGGTAGGCCACGATGTTGCCCGCATAGCGCACCATCATCACCTTGAGCAGCGCCTCCACCCCGGCGATGAGCAGAGGGATGCACAGCACCATCGACGCCACCACCGTGACGGTGATCGCCAGGATGTACAGGCCATCGATCTCGAGGTTGTGGTAG
>SUUD01000116.1 GCA_015062715.1 Olsenella sp.
TCGGGGGCCACGAGCTGCTCTGGTACCGCCGCGAGGTCGTGGCCCCCGACCTGTCTGGTGGCAGGAGGCTGCTGCTGCACCTCGACGGCGTGGACCATGCCTGCTCAGTGTGGCTCGATGGCGCCAAGCTGGCCGAGCATGAGGGCGCCTACCTGCCTTTCGTTGTCGACGTGACGGACGTGATGGCGCCGGGCGCACACGTGCTCGAGATCTGCGCCTTCGACCCCAGCGAGACGGGCACGCAGCTGAGGGGAAAGCAGCGCCTTGAGCGGGGGACCATGTGGTACACGGCCCAGAGCGGCGTCTGGAAGGACGTCTGGTATGAGGTCGTGCCCGCGACACACATAGCCGACCTGCGGGTCATTGCCAGGCCCGAGACCGGCGAGCTGACCGTCGAGGTCACGGTCGACGGGCCGGCCCCAGCCTCCGCCTCACTCGAGATAGAGCCAATGGGGACGTTTCCCTTTGGCTCCGAGCCAAAGGGGACGCATCCCGCCACCCTTGCAACGACCGTCCAGATGGGCGACGTCCGCCTCTGGTCACCCGAGGATCCCCACCTCTACCAGCTGCGCGTTCGCGTGGGCGATGACGAGGTGACGAGCTATGCCGCCTTCCGCGACGTCGAGGTGGCACCGGACGAGGACGGCGTTCCCCGCGTCATGCTCAACCATGAGGCCCGCTTCCTCCGCGGCCTTCTCGACCAGGGCTATTGGCCGGACGGCCTGCTCACCCCACCTTCCGAGGCGGCCATGGAGGCGGACGTCCGCGCGGCGCGCGACATGGGCTTCAACCTGCTGCGCAAGCACATCAAGGTGGAGATGGACCGGTGGTATGCGGCGTGCGACCGCCTGGGCATGCTCGTGTGGCAGGACATGCCCAGTGGCGGAAGCCCCCTTTCGGACTGGCAGACCCAGCAGAAGCCCACGCTCTTCAAGGCATCGTGGTCGCGCATGCGCGACGACACGCCCGCCGCATGGGAGAAGCTCGCGGCAGGTGACGCCCGCTACCGCCAGGAGTGGCGCGAGACCTGCCGCGAGACGGTGCGCCGGCTGTCCTGCCACCCCAGCGTCATCACCTGGGTCGTCTTCAACGAGAGCTGGGGCCAGTTCTGCGCGGCAGAGCAGACGTCTGCGGTTCGCGCGCTCGACCCCACGCGGCCCATCGTCTCGGCAAGCGGCTGGTACGACCAGGGTTCGGGCGACTTCTTTGCCGTGCACAACTACTTCCGTGGCATGCACCTGTTCCAAGACCCGCTCGGCCCCGCGTCTCCCCGCGCCCAGGTGGTGTCCGAGTTTGGCGGGCTCACCTGGCACGTCGACGGGCACAGCTCGCTCGACCGCGCCTATGGCTACGCGCAGTTCGAGGATGAGGGCGCGTGGCAATCCGGCGTGCGCGACCTGCTCGCCCAGGTCGACGCGCTGGAGGACAAGGGCCTGGCGGGCTTTGTCTACACGCAGCTCACGGACGTCGAGGAGGAGACCAACGGGCTTCTCACCTACGACCGGCGCGTGTGCAAGCTGGAGGGGTGACCGACCGGCCCCTACTGCTCCACGGCAAACTTCGCGACAAGGCGCTCCAGGAAGTCGACGCCGGACTCTAGGCTCGAGACGGCGATGAACTCGCGAATGGAGTGGCCCTGCTGACCGCCCATGGCCAGGTTGGGGCAGGGGAGGCCGCGGTAGGTGAGCTGGGCACCGTCGGTGCCACCGCGGGCGGGTTCCACGCGCGACTCGATGCCCAGCTCGGCGTTGGCGGCAATGGCATTGTCGATGAGGAACATCTTGTCGCGGATGTGCTCCGCCATGTTGCGATACTGCTCGCAAATGGTGACCTCGACGCGGCCCTCGCCGTAGCGCGCGTTCATGTAGGCGGCGGCGTCGCGCACGAGTTGCTTGCGGGCCTCGAACTTGTCCGAGTCGAAGTCGCGGATGAGGTAGTGGCCCTCGGCAAAGGAGGGGGTGCCGCTCGCGGAGTGAAGGTGGAAGTAGCCCTCGTAGCCCTCGGTGTTCTCGGGGCGCTGGTCCTGGGGCAGCATCTCGTCAAACTGCCGCAGCAGCGTGAGGGCGTTCACCATGACGCCCTTGGCGTCGCCCGGGTGGACCTGGGTGCCGTAGACCTTGACGGTTGCCGAGGCGGCCGAGAAGTTCTCCCAGTTGATCTCGCCGGGGAAGCCGCCGTCGAGGGTGTAGGCCCACGCGGCGCCAAACTCCTCGATGTCAAGCAGGCTCGCGCCGTGGCCAATCTCTTCGTCGGGCACGAACCCAATCTTGAGGGTGGGGTGGGGGAGCTCGGGGTGCTCGCGCAGGCGGGCGACCAGGCTCACGATCTCGGCCACGCCGCCCTTGTCGTCGGCCGAGAGGAGCGTGGTGCCGTCGGAGACCACGATGTCCTGGCCCACGAGCTTGCGCAGGTTGGGCGCGTCCTCGGGCGTGGTCTCGATCACCTTGCCGTCGACGACGCCCGACACGAGGTTGCCGCCCTCGTAGTGTACGATGTGCGGCTTGACGCCAAAGCCGGGGGCGTCGGTGGTCGAGTCGATGTGGGCGAGAAGCCCCAGGGCCGGCAGGTGCTCGCAGCCGGCAGACGCCGGGACGGTTGCCGTGACGTAGGCGTGCTCGTCGGCACGGGCGTCCTCGCAGCCCAGCTCGAGCAGGTCTGCGGCCAGGACACGGGCCATGTCGTGCTGGCATGCGGTTGAGGGGGTCTGGTCGGCAAACGCGGCATTGGACTGGGAGTCAACCTGCACGTACCGCAGGAATCGCTCGAGGACGTCGCTCATGGGGCTCCAATCATGTGGCCTGGCAGGATGGAACTGATACGGTAACGCAATAGGACATCATATGATGCCATATTCAAATTGCAACCATCAATCTAAGAGAAGGCGAGCTCGAGCCGCGAGCGGTAGGGGCTCTCGGGCGTCACCACCACGCTGGGCCACTCCGGGTGGTGGATGGCGTCGGGAAAGCCGGCGCACTCCAGGCACACGGCATCGCGGGCCTGGTAGACAGCGCCATCCTTGCCCTGGTCGCCGTCGAGGAAGTTGGCGGTGTAGAGCTGCATGCCCGGCTGGTCGCTCGAGACGTCCATGCAGATGCCGCTCTGGTCGCCCACGAGCCGGGCCACGTGGCGCATGCCCTTCCCGTCCGCAACGAGGCAGATGTCGTAGCCGCCCTCGGGCAGGGCCTCGCCCAGGGTGCGCCCATGCCGGAAGTCGAAGGCCGTGCCGGCAACGTCGCGCAGCTCGCCCGTGGGCAGGATCTGCTCGTTGGCGGGCAGGTAGTGCGAGGCGGCAACCTCCAGGCGGTGCCCGAGCACCGATCCCGCGGCATGCCCGTTGAGGTTGAAGTAGGCGTGGCTGGTGAGGTTGACGATGGTGGGCTCGCTGGGGAGCGCCTCGAGCTCGAGGGAGAGCGTGTCCCCGCGCAGCGCATAGGTGGCCCGCGCCTCGACGCTGCCGGGGAAGCCCTGGTCGCCCGTGGGGGAGAGCAGGCCCAGGGTCACGTGCGACCCGTCCTGTTCCACCACGTCCCACGTGCGTTCGTGCCAGCGCGACGAGCCGCTGTGGTTGCAGTTGGGGCCGTCGTTTGCCTCGAGGGCGTACGTGCGGCCGCCCAGCTCGAAGGTGGCACCCGCGATGCGGTTGACGCAGCGTCCCACCACGGCGCCGAAGAACTTGTCGTTGTGTCGGTAGGAGGCCTCGTCGGCAAGGCCCAGCGTCACGTCACGCGTGATGCCAGAGCCGTTCGTCACGTCGAGCCCCATGAGGCAGGCGCCCCTGGTGCAGACGCGGGCAGAGAGGCCGGATTCGCTCCTGAGGGTGATGATCATGGCTACCTCAGCTCGATGAGGGGGTCGCCCGCCGCGGCCTGCGCGTCGCACAGGACCTCGAGCGAGGGGCGCCCCGCCTGGTTGGTGATGATGACCGGCATGGTGGCGTCGCAGCCGGCGGCCCCGATGGCGTCCAGGTCGACGTCCACGAGGGGGTCGCCCCTGCGGACGAGGTCGCCCACCCGCACGTGGACCTCGAAGGGCCTTCCCCCGAGCCGTACGGTGTCGATCCCGCAGTGGACGAGCACCTCGACGCCGCTCGCACCGCGCACGAGCACGGCGTGCCCGGTGTCTGCTACCAGCATGACCATGCCGTCGATGGGCGAGGCCACCGTGCCGCACGCGGGCACGATGCCCACGCCGCCACCCAAGGCCGCGCAGGCGAACACGGGGTCGGGCACCTCCTCCAGGGGGATGACCCTGCCGGAGGCAGGCGCGAAGACGGTGAGCGCGCGCCCAGCGTCGCCGCTGCCTCGATTGCCCTCATCCATGTCCCGCACCTCCTCGCCGACAGACATGGTACTCGCTACGAGGCCTCGTCGCGCACCAGGACCTGCTCCACATAGCCGATGTAGAGGGTGTGCCAGTCCTCGACGGCATCGTCGGCCTCGGAGTACCAGGTCGACTCGGCCTGCGGGTCGACGAAGCCCTCGCGTGGCATGAGGTCGGCATAGGCCTTTCGGCACACGAGCACGAGCTCGGCCTCCTCGAAGGTTGGGGTGCCGTCCACCATGAGCGGCGTGAGGTGCGTGTGGGAGACCTTGTCCCAGCCGAAGTCGCGGGCATGGTGCGAGCCGAGCCAACCCAGGTCGGCGCGGTGCTCCCGCGGGAGCCAGGTCACCGAGAACGTGTCGCACGCGTCCATGAGCTCCTTGGTGCAGCGGCCCAGGCCCACGTAGACCGTGGCGACGGCGCGTCCCCAGAAGGTCCCCAGCCCACCCCAGCTTATGGTCATGGCGTTGAGGCGGTCCTCGGTGCCCACCGTGAGCAACGCCCAGTCGTCGTCGAACACGGTAAAGGGATTGACCTGCAGTTCCTTTGGATCCATCGTGCGAAGGCCCATGGTGGGCACCTCCCCTGTGCGAGCGGACTGGTTGTGACGGAGCGGAGCGATGGCGGTTGTGGGGCGCCAATCGGCCGGCATACGGGTAATATTAAAACGTTATACGGGGTCGACGAGCAGGCGGAGGACGTTCGCGGTGACCGACGAACGACAGATTGAGCTGGACGACGAGGTGCGCCAGGGCGATGTCGCCCCAGATGCCGCGACCGAGTCGGAGGCGACCCCCGCGGCAGTCTCCGCCCAGGAGCCTGACACCTCCTTCCCAGACCCGAGGCCCGACGCCCCGGAGCCCATCGACAAGACCTTCATCTCGTCGACCACGAAGCTTCCCCCCGACGAGCGCCCCAACCTCAGCGAGGAGCCCTTCGAGGTTCCCGAGCGCAGGCCCATGCCCATGTGGGCGCTCGGGGTGATCGTCGCGGCGGCCGCGGCGATCATCGTGGCCGTGGCCATTGCCTTCCTCGTGCCGCCCACGCTGGCGCTCGACCGCGTGCTCATGGACTTCGACGCGACCGAGCTCGAGTCCCTCGAGCTCACGAACTCGGTCTATGCCTCGAACGACGGCTACCGCCTCGTGGGCAGGCAGGCGTCGGGCGTCTACGACGACGGCACCAACCGCAAGGTCGCCCACATCGAGGTGGCCTACTCCAACAGGAGCTTCTCGGTGGTGGTGGGAATCGACCTCTCCTACACGCTCGTCGACCGCCAGTGGGTGCCGGGCGACTACCGTATCACGAGCATCGACGCGACGCCCACGGCCCCCGTCGACCGGGACCTCGCCTTGGCCGACGTCGAGAAGGTCCTCACCAAGGTCGCGCCCGTGCGCGGCATGCGCCTGGGCGACATCTACGGCGGCGGTACGTACGAGGTCATCGACAACGAGCTGGGCAGCAATGAGCGTGGGGATGCCATCTGCACCACGACGTTCGCCATCCACAGCACCCACGACCTCTCCCAGTATGACGGGCAGGTCGAGGCCGTCTTCCAGTTCTTCCCGGGTGCCGCGTCGAGCGACGCCGGCACGTGGGGGCTCGTCTCGGCGACGGCGACGGAGGACTCGTGGAAGCCCTCCCTCGCGCAGGTGGAGGGGACGTGGGTCGGGACGCTCCGCTCGACCGCCAACACCGCGCTGCTCGTCGACACCGGCCTGTGCAAGGCGGGGGAGACCCGGGAGGTTGTCCTCGACGTCCACGGCTACGACGCCGATACGGGCCGCATCTCCCTCGACGTCTCGTTCGTCGCCCACAACCATGCGGGAATCCCCGAGGACGGGGCTTCGACCGAGGGCGACGTCATCGTGACGCTCGAGGACCAGGTAGCGACGCTCGACCCCGAGACGCTCGAGGGCGGCTGGCAGCCGAGCGAGTCGGGCGGGGAGCAGGGCTCCTTCTCGCTCGCGTTCGTCAACCACGACGGCGTCTGGGAGCTGCAGGTGACGAGTGGCGAGGCGGGCAGCGACGGCGTGCTTGCCCTTGGCATGACGCAGTTCGTCGATACCTACGTGCTCGAGCGCGGATAGGGCCCTTCGCCGAATTGTGGACGCCCCGTGTCCCGGTTGACAGGCAAGAGGGGCGAGTCTATATTGATTTCTCGCGCTTAGCGCGCCAGACATTGCGGGGTGGAGCAGTCTGGTAGCTCGCCGGGCTCATAACCCGGAGGTCGTAGGTTCAAATCCTGCCCCCGCGACCAA
>SUUD01000117.1 GCA_015062715.1 Olsenella sp.
TAGCTGAAGACACGTCTCATGCAAGCGCAAAACGAACTTTCTCAAACCTCACAGTCCGCACACCAAAGACCCGCTACTCCCCCGCGTCGAGCCACTTCTTGCGGCTGACGAAGTTCCACACCATGACGACGGCCGTCGCAAAGACCTTGGTCACGGTCACCATGAGGGGCGTCTCGCCCAGAAGCGACGTCCCACCCCAGATGATGAGCTCGTTGATGGCCAGGCCCACCAGCGACAGCACCACGAAGATGACCAGCTCGCGCGATCGCGAGAGGTCGTCGCGGTGCTTGAACACATAGCGCATGGACGCCAGGTAGTTGAAGATCACGGACACTGTGAACGAGATGCCCGCCGCCAGCACGGGATTCACGCCAAACCCCACGTTCAGCAGCATGAGCACGCCATAGTCGACCAGGAACGCAAGCGCCCCCACCACGCCGAACTTCAGGATCTGTTGCACGAGCCCATCCAAAGCATGTCCTTCCCGTATTGAAAGGTCCCTCGTGCAGCCTGGCTGCCGAGGGACCAAATAATCGCAGGTAAAACGGAGTGTTACTCCTCCATGTAGTCCTTGAGCTTGCCGGAGCGGCTGGGGTGGCGCAGCTTGGCCAGGGTCTTGCTCTCGATCTGGCGGATGCGCTCGCGCGTGACGCCAAACTCGCGCCCGACCTCCTCGAGGGTGCGCGGGTGCCCGTCCTCAAGGCCAAAGCGCAGCTTGATGACCTTGCGCTCGCGGTCGGCCAGGCCGTCGAGGACCTGGTCGAGCTGCTCGTGCAGCATCGAGTCGCTCGCGGCGTCGGGCGGGGCCACGGCCTGCGCGTCCTCGATGAAGTCACCAAGCTGGGAGTCCTCCTCCTCGCCAATGGGCGTCTCGAGGCTCACCGGCTCCTGGCTTATCTTCTGGATCTCGCGCACGCGGTCGGCCGTCATGCCCATCTCCTCGCCGATTTCCTCCGGCGTGGGGTCGCGGCCGAGGTCCTGCAGCAGCTGGCGCTGCACGCGCACGAGCTTGTTGATGGTCTCGACCATGTGCACCGGGATGCGGATGGTGCGCGCCTGGTCGGCGATGGCGCGGGTGATGGCCTGCCGGATCCACCAGGTGGCATAGGTCGAGAACTTGAAGCCCTTGGTGTAGTCGAACTTCTCGACCGCGCGGATGAGGCCGAGGTTGCCCTCCTGGATGAGGTCGAGGAACAGCATGCCGCGTCCCACGTAGCGCTTGGCGATGGAGACGACCAGGCGCAGGTTGGCGCTGATGAGGGCCTGCTTGGCCTCGAGGCCCATCTGCTCGATGCGCGTGAGGCGGCGCAGCTCCATGCGGGTGAGCTCGATCTCGCCGGCCTCCTGGGCCTCGAGCTTCTCGGTGGCCTCGGTGCCTGCCTGGATCTTCATGGCCAGGTTGACCTCCTCGGAGGCCGTGAGCAGGTCGACCTTGCCAATCTCCTTGAGGTACATGCGCACCGGGTCGCCCGTGAGCATGACGGTGGAGCTGTCGGAGCGCACGCGCTTCTTGGCGCGACTGCTGCGGCGGCTCGACTTGGGCTTGGGGGCGGGCGCCATGATCGCGTCGGCGGCCTTGGCCTCCGAGACGTCCGGGTCCTCCTCGCCCTCCTCGTCGTCGAGCTCCGCCGGGAAGTCGTCGTCGACGTCGTCCTGGCCGATGGCGGCCATGAGCTCGGGCGAGAGGTCGCCGTCTCCAGACGTCGTGATCTCGACGCCGCGGGAGCGGATGGAGTCGTAGAGGTCGGAGAGCTCGTCGCCGTCGACGTCGATGTCGCGGACGGCGAGCTGGATGTCGTCCTCGGTGACCGAGCCTCCCTTGGCGGTCGCGGACGAAACGACGGCGTCAAGCGCCTTCTGGAGGTCTTCGGAGAGCTTGACGGAGGAATTCTTCTTGGCGGACAAGTGCGCATCCTTTCGACAGACAGACTAGTCTATGATACCCGTTTCTAGTCCAGGTTAGACACCTTGGAGAGGCGAACGCTCAGCTCGTTCACATGCCGTTGGAGCTCGGAGGCCTCGCGGAAGAGCCGGTCGGCCTCCGCGGGGTCGAGCTGGCCCTGCAGGCGCGCCTTGATGGCGCGGACCTTGCGCCTGGTGGAGGCCAAGTCGACCGCATCGAGCAGCGACTCGAGGCTCCCCTGCCGCCCGGCGGCCTCGGAGCTGGCGATCTCGCCGCCCGCGAGCACGCGCGCCGCCGCCGGCTCGACCGCCAGCGCGGCCTGGACCACCTCGTCGGGGGTCGCCGTCTCCGGTGTCGCCAGCATCGCCCACGCCATGGTCTCCAGGCGCGAGTCCGACCACGAGAAGGACCCGATGCGCACGGCGTGCGCGCGGAAGTCGGCAGGACGTGCCGCCATGAGGGCCAGAAGCTCCCGCTCCAGGCGGCGCTGCTGGCGCTCGTCGGGCGCGAGCTGGACGCGCGGGCGGGCGGGCCGTGCCTCCTCCTGGGGCGCCTCGGCCACGTAGGTCGCGCGCGGCGCGCGCACGGGCGCGGGCGTCGCCTCCTGGATGCGCCGACGCACGTCGGCGCGGTCGAAGCCCAGGGCGTCCGCCAGGCGCGTGGCATAGCTGTCGAGCAGGGGCGAGCGCTTGAGCGGCGCCAGCACCTGCGCCATCTCGTCGAGGGCGGCCACGCGCTTGCCGGCGACGTTGAGGTCGTAGCCGTCGATGCGCTTCTCGAAGACGAAGTCGATGAGCGGGCGGGCCGCCTCGAGCTGGGCGCGCAGCGCCTCGGCACCGCGCTCCCCCACGAACTCTGCCGGGTCGAGGTCATCGGGCAGCACCACGCACTTGAGCTGGGCCTCGGTCTTGTCGAGGTACTGCACGGCGGCGTCGGCCGCCTTCTGGCCCGCCGCGTCGCCGTCGAACATGCAGATGATCGTCTTGGCGAAGCGCGAGATGGTCTTGACGTGGTCGAGCGACAGCGCCGTGCCCAGCGTCGCAACCACGTTGCCAAAGCCCGCCTCGTGCAGGGCGATGACGTCGGTGTAGCCCTCGACCACGATGGCGGTGCCGGTCGCGGCGATCTGCTCCTTGGCGTAGTCGAAGGCGAACATGTGCTTGGACTTGTGGAAGACGGGCGTCTCGCGCGTGTTGAGGTACTTGGGCTTGGCGTCCGTGAGCACGCGGCCGCCAAAGCCTATGCAGCGGCCCTGCTCGTCGTGGATGGGGAACATGACGCGCTCGTAGAAGCGGTCCTGCAGGCCCCCGCTCCGCTGGACGGCAAGGTCGGCCTCGAGGATTTCGGCCGGCGTGAAGCCCAGCCCGCGCAGGTGCGTCACGAGCGAGGCGTGGCCCGGCGCATAGCCCAGGTGCCACTTGCGGCAGACCGCGCCGCCGAAGCCGCGCCCCTTGAAGTACTCGCGGCCACGAGCGGGACCGGCTGCCTTGCCGCGCATGAGGGTGGTGGCGTAGAAGTCCTGTGCCGCCTCGAGAGCCTCGATGAGGCGGTTGCGCCGGGGTCCCCGACGTCCCCCCTGCTCCTCCTCGATCTCGATGCCGGCGCGGTCGGCGAGGTAGCGGATGGCGTCAGGGAACTCGAGGTTCTCGCGGTAGCGCACGTAGTCGAAGAGGTCGCCGCCCTTGCCGCAGCCAAAGCACTTCCACAGGCCCGTGGCGGGGTTGACGTGGAAGGAGGGGCTCTTCTCGTGATGGAAGGGGCAGCAGCCCCAGAACTCCTGGCCCCGCTGCTTGAGCACGACGGTCTCGCCCACGAGGGCGACGATGTCGGTCGCCTGGCGCACGCGCTCCTTGTCGGTCTCGCTGATCATGCGCTCACCCCCACACGTACCGTGCCCAGGTTCTCGCGCACCCAGTCGATGTTCTCGCCCACGACACGCTCGAGCTCGGCGAGCGTGGGAAACTCGCGCGGCGCGCGAAGCCACTCGACGAACACGACCTCGACAAAAGAGCCGTAGAGGTCGCCCGAGAAGCCCATAAGGTTTGCCTCGAGGAGGCGCTCCGGGGAACCCTCTGGCATCTTGAACGAGCGCGGAAGCCCCACGTTGACGGCGGCGGGCCAGGCGGAGTCGCCCTGGCGCACATAGCAGGCGTAGACACCGTCCGCCGGCAGGCAGGCATGGGTCGACGGAACGACGTTGGCGGTGGGAAAGCCCATGCCGGCGCCCTCTCCCCTGCCGTGCGCGACCGTGCCACCAACCACATGGCACCTAGCCAGCAGCTCTGCGGCGGCACGCACGTCCCCGGTGGCGAGAAGGCCGCGGATGCGCGTGGAGCTCACGGGCGAGCCGCCATGGTCGACCAGGCCCATGCCATGGACCTCGAAGCCAAGAACGCGGCCAAGCGCCTTGAGGGCCGCAACGTTGCCGGCACCACCGGCACCCAGGCGGAAGTCCTCTCCCACGTGGAGGGACTCGATGGGGGCGATGGCCGCAAGCGTGGATCGAACGAACTGGTCGTAGGGAACGGCCGCGACGCCCTTGTCAAAGGGTAGGGTCACCACGGCGTCAACGCCGAGCGAGAGCAGAAGGCGGGCGCGGGCGTCGACGGGAAGAAGCTCGGGCTCGGCACCGGCGGGCGCGAGCACGCGGGCAGGGTCGGGATCGAAGAGCACGGCGCAGCTGGCGACGCAGGCCTCGCGCGCATGGTCCACGCACGACCCCACGAGCCTCCTGTGGCCCAGGTGCACGCCGTCGAAGGCGCCGATGGCATAGGCACAAGGACGCGCATCGTCCCAGGGAGAAAACCCGCCGCCGCGCCGCACGAGCGCCCGGGCGCCCCGCACGGTCACAGTATCGAATTCGGGAAGGGGGACTCCACAGGCGTCGCCCACGAGGCGTGCCATCCCGGTGGCCGAGAGCGTCATCGCGCCCTCACCCCCTCGATGCCCGAGGGGAAGCTCACCTGCGGCACGAGGGCACGGCCGCCCACGCGCCAGACGCCCATGAGCCGCCCGTCGTGCACGAGGCAGACCGAGGAGCCGTCCTCGTACGGGACGACGCCCTGGGCTGCGGCGCGTATGCGCCTGCCGCAGGCGACGTCGTCGAGCTCCTCCCCCACCAGCTGCCGCACCGGCAGCCCGAGGGCTGCCACCGGGTCGAGGGCGACGCGGGAGAGCCCCGTGGCGCCCAGCTCGGCCAGGCGCTCGAGGGAGGTGCACTGGTCGAGGGTGACGTTGCCGGCACGGGTGCGGCGCAGGGCACAGAGGTGCGCAGCGCTCCCCAGGCTCCGTCCGAGGTCGCGGGCCAGCGAGCGCACGTAGAAGCCCTTCGAGACCTCGAGGGCGACGTCCCAGACGAGCTCGCCGTCCTCGTGCCGGCAGCGCAGGAGCTCCGCCGAGAGCACGCGGACGCGCCGCGGCTCGAGCTCGAGGCTCTCGCCCTCGCGCGCGGCCTTGTAGGCTCGCTTGCCATTGACCGATATCGCCGAGAAGGCCGGGGGCACCTGGTCGTGCTCGCCTGCGAGCGACGCGACGACGACGCCGGCGACGGCCTCCTCGCCCAGGCGCGCGGGCACCTCGGCGACGCGCGTGACCTCGCCCTCGGCGTCGTCGGTGTTGGTCTCGCGGCCAAAGCGGATGGAGGCCTCGTAGCACTTGACCTCGCTCGTGAGCAGGGCCGAGAGCCGCGTGGCCTGGCCGATGCCCACCACCAGCACGCCCGAGGCGGCCGGGTCGAGGGTGCCCGCGTGGCCCACGCGCCGCTCGCCCACGGCGCGCCGCACGCGGTTCACCACGTCATGGCTCGAGCAACCGAGGGGCTTGTCCACGGCGACGAGCGCGTTGATGCCAGACTCGCCGCGCCTCACGCGCCCCGCCTGCCCTCCTCGCCGCCGTCAAGCAGCGCGTGCAGGCGAGGGAGCACCGCCGAGAGGACCTCGTCGATGCCGCCGTCCATGGTGAATCCGGCAGCCGCGGCATGCCCGCCGCCGCCGAGCTCCCGGGCGATGCCCGAGATGTCGACGTGGGTCTTGGCGCGCAGGTTGCCGCGGACCTTGCCGGCGGCGACCTCCTTGAGGAACAGCGACACCTCCGCCCCGGCGACGCGGCGCACGACGTCGATCAGGCCGTCGCACTCCGACATGGAGACGCCCCCGCCGTTGATGTCGTCGAGCGTGGCGTAGCTGTAGGAGATGCGCCCGTCGTCGAAGGTGACCACGCGCGACATGACCTTGGCCTCGAGGTGCAGGTAGGCAAGGCGGTCGCTCTGGTATACGTTGAGCGAGATCTCGGAGGGGTTGGCGCCGGCGTTGACCAGGAAGCTCGCCACCGAGAAGGCCTCGGGGTCGGCGTTCTGGTACTGGAAGCGGCCCGTGTCGGTCATGATGGCGCAGAGCAGGTTCTGGGCCATGTCGGAGGTCATGCCGCCGCCGCAGTGCTCGATGAACTCGGCCACGAGCACGCCGGCCGCGCAGGCCTCCGGGCGGATGGCGGCGGCGTCCCAGTAGGGCTCGCCCGCCGGGTGGTGGTCGATGACGGCCACGCGCCGGGCGCGGCGCATGACCGCCTCGGCGTTGTTGAGGCGGTTTGCCGACGAGAGGTCGACGCAGACGAAGAGGTCGGGCTCGCCCTCGTATTCGCTCGCGCGCACGAGCTCCTCGGCGCCCGGCAGGAA
>SUUD01000118.1 GCA_015062715.1 Olsenella sp.
TGACGAGCTTGGTGACGGTGCCCTCGACGATGGCGCCGACGGGGTACTTGCGCACGAGCGTGTGCCAGGGATCCTCGGTGGTCTGCTTGAGACCCAGCGAGATGCGCTCGCGGTTGAGGTCGACGTCGAGCACCTGAACCTCGACCTCCTGGCCGACCTTGACGACCTCGGAGGGGTGGTTGACGTGGTTCCAGGAGAGCTCGGAGATGTGGATCAGGCCGTCGATGCCGCCGAGGTCGACGAAGGCGCCGAAGTCGACGATCGAGGAGACGTTGCCCTTGAGGCGCATGCCAGGCTGGAGCTTCGAGAGGATCTCGGAGCGCTCGGCCTTGCGGGCCTCCTCGAGCACGACGCGGCGGGAGAGGACGACGTTGTTGCGGTTGCGGTCCATCTCGATGACGCGGGCCTCGATGCGGGTGCCCAGGAAGGCCTGGAGGTCCTTGACGCGACGGAGGTCGACGAGCGAGGCGGGCAGGAAGCCGCGCAGGCCGATGTCGAGGATAAGGCCGCCCTTGACAACCTCGATGACCTCGCCCTCGACGTTCTCGCCGGCGTTGAACTTCTCCTCGATGCGGTTCCACGCGCGCTCGTACTCGGCACGCTTCTTGGAGAGGACCAGACGGCCGTCCTTGTCCTCCTTCTGCAGGACAAGGGCCTCGATGGTGTCGCCCAGGGCGACGATCTCGGAGGGGTCGGCGTCCTTGCGGATGGACAGCTCGCGGACGGGGATGACGCCCTCGGACTTGAAGCCGATGTCAAGCAGGACCTCGTCGCGCTCGATCTTGACGACGGTTCCCGTGACGAGGTCGCCCTCGTCAAAGTCGGTGATGGTGCCGTCGATGAGGCTGTTCATCTCATCGTCGGACACGTCATCCAGGGAGAAGATGGACGAGTTCTGAATCTCACTCACAGGTGGACCCCTTTCGGATGGGGCCCCGGTCGTCATGGTCGCTGCCTGGCGGGTACGTCTCGTACGTCGCGGTTGGAAACTTACATGCTTCTCGGGGGCCGACAGATACGTGTGCACGAGCGTCCATACTCGTGCAGTTCACAAGAGTACTCGTTTTTGGCCATGCTTTCTAGGGTCTTTCGCCGTTATGGACCTTGGTGCACATTTTTTCAAAAGCTCTGCGGAAGCACGGTCCCATCGTGGCCCCACCGGCATCCCGCATGAGATAATCGACCGAAGGACACTGCCGTCGAAGGGGCCCGCCATGGACCAGACCGCCTACCGCACCCATGTCGCCATCCTCGAGCAGGAGCTGGTCTGTGCCCTTGGGTGCACCGAGCCCATCGCAGTCGCCTACGCCGCGGCGCTCGCCCGCGCGGCCCTCGGCGAGGTCCCGGGGCACCTCTCGGTCGCCTGCAGCGGAAACATCATCAAGAACGTCAAGAGCGTCACGGTCCCCAACTCGGGCGGCATGCGCGGCATCGAGGCCGCGGCCACGCTCGGCGCCGTGGGCGGGGACGAGGCGCGCGCCCTCGAGGTCCTCGAGGCCATCACCGACGAGCACCGCGCGGTGACAAGCCGCCTGCTTGACAACTCGTACTGCAGCGTGGAGCTTGCCGAGGGCGTGCCCAACCTCTATGTCCGCGCCATCGCCACCGGAGGCACCCATGTGGCGGTGGCCTGCATCGAGGAGCGCCACACCAACGTGACCGAGCTCACGCGCGACGGCGAGCCCGTCGAGGTCGCGGGGGTACGTGCGCACGCCTCGCGCGGCAAGGGCGAGGGTGGCGAGGAGCCGCACGCCACGCTGTCGCTCGAGTCCATCTGGGAGTTCGCCCACACGCTTGACGTGGAGGACGTCCGCGAGGTCATCGAGAACCAGCTCAGGCTCAACGAGGAGATCTCGATCGAGGGCCTCACGGGCAACTGGGGCGCCCGCATCGGCAAGACGCTCCTGGCCACCCGTCCCCACGACATCTCCTGCGGGGCACGAGCCCTGGCGGCAGCGGGGTCTGATGCCCGCATGAGCGGCTGCGCCATGCCCGTTGTCATCAACAGCGGCAGCGGCAACCAGGGGATCACGTGCTCCATGCCCGTGCTCGCCTACGCGCGCGAGCTGGAGAAGCCCCAGGACGAGCTCATCCGCGCGACGGTCCTCTCCAACCTCGTGTCGGTGCACGTGAAGTACTTCATCGGCGAGCTCTCGGCCTTCTGCGGCGCCGTCTCGGCGGGCGCCGGTGCCGGTGCGGGCATCTGCTACCTGCGCGGCGGCACGTTCGCCCAGTTCGAGGCCACCATCGTGAACACGCTCGCCAACGTGGGCGGCATCGTGTGCGACGGCGCCAAGCCCAGCTGCGCGGCAAAGATCAGCGCGGCGGTGGACGCGGCCATCCTGGGCTGCGACATGGCGCTCGCCGACGACAACTTCCTGGCTGGCGAGGGCCTGGTGGGCACCAACGCCGAGGAGACCATCCGCTCGATGGGCTACGTGGGTCGCGTGGGCATGCACCCCACCGACGTCGAGATCCTCAACATCATGATTGGCAAGACCGAGGTGTAGCCCTACAGCAGGGTGCCCGAACCCTCGAAGCCCTCGTCCACGAGCAGGGCGCTCCCGTCGGCAGCCGAGGTGGCCAGACTGTCGCAACGCTCGTTCATCTCGTGGCCGGCGTGCCCCTTGACCCACACCCACGTCACCCGGTGCGGCTCCACGGCGCGAAGCAGCCGCTGCCACAGGTCGGGGTTCTTGACCGGCTGCTTGGAGGCGTTCTTCCACCCGCGCGCCTGCCAGCCCGCGATCCAGCGCTTGTTGAAGGCGTTGACCAGGTACTGCGAGTCGGAGTGGAGCTCGACCTCGCAGGGGCGGTTGAGCGCCTCGAGGGCCGCTATGGCCCCCATGAGCTCCATGCGGTTGTTGGTGGTGAGCCGGTAGCCGGCCGACAGCTCGCGCTCGTGCGTCTCGCCCGCCGAGTCCACGAACGAGAGCACCGCCCCGTAGCCGCCGGGCCCGGGGTTTCCGCGCGACGAGCCGTCGGTGTAGGCGACGACGTGGGGAAGGCCTGCCGTCACGTGCCCTCCCCTACTTTGCCTCGGCCCAGGTGGGGCCATAGGACACGTCGGCGATGAGCGGCACGCGCAGGGTGGCCACGCCCTCCATGGTCTCGCGCACCAGCGCCGAGAGTTCCTCGACCTCGTCGAGCGGCGCCTCGAAGTCGAGCTCGTCGTGGATCTGCAGGACCATCCTCGAGCGCAGGCCCTCCTCTGCCAGGCGCGCGGCCACGCGCACCATGGCGATCTTGACGATGTCGGCCGCCGAACCCTGCATGGGGTGGTTCATGGCCGTGCGCTCGCCGAAGGAGCGTGCCTGGAAGTTGCGGGAGTTGATGTCGCGGATGTGGCGGCGGCGGCCATACATGGTGCTCACGTAACCGTGCTCGCGGGCGAAGGCGACCGACCCGTCCAGGTACGCGCGGACGCCGGGGTAGGCCTCGAAGTAGCGGTCAATCATCTCCTGGGCCTCGTTGCGGCCGATCTTGAGCGAGCTTGCCAGGCCATAGGCCTGCTGGCCATAGACGATGCCAAAGTTGACCGCCTTGGCGCGGCTGCGCAGCTCGGGCGTGACCTGCTCCACCGGCACGCCGAAGACGCGGGCGGCCGTGGCGGCGTGGAAGTCGGCGCCCTCGTTGAAGGCGGCGACCAGGTGCTCGTCGGCGGAGAGGTGTGCGAGCAGGCGCAGCTCGATCTGGGAGTAGTCGCAGGCGAGGAACACATGCCCCTCGGGGACCGAGAACGCCTGGCGCACGCGGTGCCCCAGCTCGGAGCGGGTGGGGATGTTCTGCAGGTTGGGCTCCGAGCTGGAGAGGCGCCCGGTTGCCGCGACCGTCTGGTTGAACGTGGTGTGGATGCGGCCGTCGCCGCGCACCAGGGCGGGCAGGGCGTCCAGGTAGGTGCCGCGAATCTTCGTGCGCTCGCGGTAGTCGAGGACCTCGGCCACGATGTCGTAGCGGGCGGCCAGGTCCTCCAGGACCTTCGCGTTGGTGGAGTAGTAGCCGCGCTGGGTCTTCTTGAGACCATAGGTGGGAAGCCCCAGCACGTCGAACAGGACGTGGGACAGCTGCATGGGCGAGTCGATGTTGAACTGCTCGCCCGCCTCGGCGTGGATGCGCGCCGCCATGGCGTCGATCTCGGCGCCGAGCTCTGCGGACTGCCTGGCGAGGATGGCGGGGTCCACGGAGAGACCCGCGCGCTCCATCTGGGCCAGGACCGGCAGCAGCGGCATCTCGACCTGCCCGAAGAGGTCGAGCGCCTCGTCCGCCGCGAGGGCGGCGCGCAGGGGGTCGACCAGCAGGCGACAGGCCACCGCCTCGATGGCGGCGCGGGGAAGCTCGTCGGTGGGCTCGGGAAGCGCCCCCTCGAGGTAGTGCTCCGCGAGCGTGCCCACGTCGTAGGAGGTGGCGTCGGAGTCGAGCAGGTAGGCCGCCACGCCCACGTCGAAGATGCGCGTGGAGTCGAGCGACAGCGGGTCGAGGGCCTCGGCCTGGGACGAGTCGACGGGGCTCAGCTCGTGCACGAGGGCCTTGACGTCCGCACCCGCGACGCAGCCACGCAGCAGCAGGCCTGAGAGGGCGACCGGGACGTCGTCCCCCTCGATGCGCGCGAGGCCCGTGGGGCAGCTCGCCCAGAGGACCTTGGGCGCGGCCTCGGCGAAGAGGGACTGCTGGCCGGAGCCGCCCTCGTCGGCCGCAAGCGCGACGCCGACCCAGGCGCCGTCCGCAGTGGCCCTGCCCAGCGCCTGCAGGGCATCCTCGCCCCCCAGCGGGGTCCCCAGCTCGATGGCCGGCGTGCCAGCAGGCTCCGCCGCGGCCGCGTCCTGCCCCGCGAGCTTGATGAGACGGCTCGTCATGCCCGTGAAGCCC
This sequence comes from Olsenella sp., assembly GCA_015062715.1. Lineage (GTDB taxonomy): Bacteria > Actinomycetota > Coriobacteriia > Coriobacteriales > Atopobiaceae > SIG37. The sequence goes on from SUUD01000118.1 coordinate 4,867, forward strand.
AGCGCCGAGAAGGCCTCGCGCACCTTGGCGGGGTCGAAGGTGGGGAACGTGGCGTCTGCCAGGTCGACCTCGATTGGCGCGTCGGTGCGGATGGTCGCCACCTTGCGGCTCACCAGGGCGTCCTCGATGTGGGCGCGCAGGTTCTCGCCCATCTTGCCCTTGACCTCGTCCGCATGCGCTATGACCTCGTCGAGGCTGCCGTACTGCACGATGAGGGCGGCCGCCTTCTTGGGGCCGATCCCGGGCACGCCGGGGATGTTGTCGCTCGTGTCGCCCTTGAGGCCGTAGAAGTCGGGCACCAGCTCGGGCGTGATGCCGTGGTAGAGGTCGTCCACGCTCTCGGGCGTCATGATGACGACGTCGGACACGCCCTTCTTGGTCGAGACGATCTTGACGTTGTCGGTGGCCAGCTGGTACATGTCGCGGTCGCCGGTGAACAGGTACATCTCGTAGCCGGCCGCCTCGCCACGGCGCGCGAGGGTGCCCAGGATGTCGTCGCCCTCCCAGCCCTCGAGCTCGACCACGGGAACGTCCAGGGAGCGCAGCAGGTCCTTGACCATGGGAAACTGCTCGTGCAGGGACGGGTCCATGGGAGGCCGCTGTGCCTTGTACTGGGGCAGCATCTCCATGCGCACGGCGGGCTTGCCCTTGTCGAAGGCGCAGATGACGCCGTCGGGACGGAAGGTCTCGACCAGCTTGATGAACATGTTGAAGAACCCGAAGAGGGCGTTGGTGGAGCGGCCGTCCGGCGCGCTCATGGGCTGCATGATGGCGTGGAACGCCCGGTGCATGAGCGAGTTGCCGTCGATGACGGCAATGGTGCGGCGCGTCTGCTCTTCTGCCATGGTGGCTCCTCTCGTCTGGCTCACCCGATTGTAGCGTCGATGCCCGGGAGAGGCCCGGCGGCACGCCAATCGACGGACAGACCCCACGCACACCTCCTACACACGCAGTCGCTATCATGCACGCCCCGATGCGAGCCCCGTCACGAGGAGGGCGTATGGTCGACGACTACGCAAAGGCACGTAAGCTGGGACGACGTCAGGTGCGGGAGGCGCTCTCGGCGGGGCGCTACCCCTACCTGTCCTCGCTTGACTACCTGGTCCCGCGCGCCTCCCGTGCCGGGGAGGTCTCGCTGGGAACCATGGAGATACCCCTGTCGCTGGTCGCCGGCACCGTCACGGAGGCCCGCGGCAACGTCTTCTCGCACGGGTTCATGCCCATAGCCGACGCGGGCACGGAGTTTGCCACCAAGTGGTCGATGCTCTACGACTACCAGGTGCGCGAGGGCATCAGCGAGCCGGTCACGGTCTACGAGTTTCTCCAGCGCTTCTACGTCGCCGAGGGAAACAAGCGCGTCTCGGTCCTGCGGTATCTGGGCAACCCGAGCGTCACGGCGCGGGTGACCCGCGTGCTCCCGCGCGAGGCCGACGAGTTTGGGTATCAGCTGTACCGCGAGTTCCTCGACTTCTGGCGCGTCGCCCCGGTCTGGGGCCTGCACTTCTCGCGCCTCGGCTCGCACGCCCGCCTCGCCGAGCTCTTGGGGCTCGACCTCGAGCACCCCTGGCCCGAGGACGTGACG
>SUUD01000119.1 GCA_015062715.1 Olsenella sp.
CGCTCGCGGCGGGGCGCGACCTCGAGGACCCGCGGTCGGTGCGGGCGCTCTGCGACGCCGCCCCCGACGTGGTGCGCTGGCTCGAGCGCCTGGGGGTCGTCTTCAGCCGCGACGCCGCGGGAGAGATTGCCCTTAGGGCGTTCGGCGGGCAGAGCAAGCGCCGCACCGCCTATGCGGGGGCTTCCACGGGCAAGCAGATCGTCACGGCGCTGGTGCAGCGCTGCCGCGAGCTCGAGGTCACGGGGCGCGTCGAGCGTCGGCTGGGGCTCACCTTCCACTCCGCGCTCATCGAGGGCGGGCGCTGCCATGGCGCCGTCTTCGCCAACCCCATGACGGGCGAGGTGGTCCCCGTGCGGGCCGACGCCACCATCATGGCGACCGGCGGGATGAACAGGCTCTTCGGCAAGACCACGGGTTCCGAGCTGTGCGACGGGTACGCGGCGGGCAGGCTCCTCTCCCAGGGCGTCGAGCTGCGCAACCTCGAGTTCATCCAGTACCACCCCACGACCATTGAGACGTCGCACAAGCGCATGCTCGTGACCGAGGCGGCGCGCGGCGAGGGCGGCAGGCTCTACTACCTGCGCGATGGCGAGCGGGTCTACTTCATGGAGGAGCTCTTTGGCGAACGGGGCAACCTCATGCCCCGCGACGTCGTGTCCAAGTGCATCTACGACTGCCCCTCGCAGGTCTACCTCGACATCACCTTCCTGGGCGAGCGGCTCATCCACGAGCGGCTGGGAGAGGTGTACGACCTCTGCCAGAGGTACCTGGACCTCGACGTCACCAGGCAGAGCATTCCCGTGGCGCCCTCCATCCACTTCTTCATGGGCGGCATCCGCGTGGACGACCGCCACCAGACCAACGTGGGCGGCCTCTACGCCGTGGGCGAGTGCGCGTCCAAGTACCACGGCGCGAACCGCCTGGGCGGCAACTCGCTTTTGGCTGCCGCCTACTCCGGCCGCGTCGCTGCCCAGGCGGCGGACGACGACGGCGCATGCGGCGAGGCACTGTCCTTCGACGCCTACGTGGGGCAGGTTGCGGGCGAGCTCGAGCGGGCCGGCGCGAGCAGGAGCCCCTACCCCGCGGAGTACGTGCAGCAGCACCTGGCCGACTGCATGAACCGGGGCCTTGGCATCACGCGCGACGCCGACCGGCTGCGCGAGGCCCTCGAAGAGCTCGCCTTCTACCAGGACATGGTGGCGCACCTGCGCCTCGACCCGCAGGTCTCCCTCTACGAGGGCTACCGCCTGCCCTCCATGGTGCTCCTTGGCCGCGCCATCGCCCAGAGCGCGCTCGCGCGCGAGGAGTCGCGCGGCTCGCACATCCGAACCGACTTTCCCGAGACGCGCGAGGAGTATCGTGCCTGCTCGGTCGTGCGCATGGGGGAGGGCGGACCCGAGGTCCGCTTCGTCAACGAGGCGCGGAAGGGTGGTGAGCCCGCATGATCGTGAGGGTGAGGCGCCAGGAGTCCCCCGAGTCGGAGCCCTTCTGGCAGGCATTCGACTACGGGAGCTGCGGCCGCCAGACCGTGGCAAAGGTCCTTGACGAGCTCAACTACCGTGACGACCTCTTCGACGTCGAGAGGACGCCCGCCCGTCGCATCCGCTGGGAGCGCAGCTGCATGCAAATGATGTGCGGCGCCTGCGCCATCGTCATCAACGGATGGCCGGGCCTTGCCTGCTCGGAGTTCGTCGACACGGACGCCCTGCCCGAGCTTGTCCTGGAGCCGCTCACCAAGTTCCCGGTCGTCTCCGACCTGGTCGTCGACCGCTCGTGCATAGCCGAGCACCTCAAGCAGGCCGAGGTCTTCCTGGGGGAGCGTGGGGACGTGGACCCGCGCGAGCTGGGGCGGCAGTACGAGGTGGCCAAGTGCCTCAAGTGCGGGCTCTGTCTGGAGGTCTGCCCCAACTACACGGGGCCCGACGGCACCTTCTTCGGGGCGCCGCTGGCCAACGAGGCCTACCTCTGGCACAGCTCCGGGGCGAGCCGCGCGGACGAGCTGCGCGACCAGTATCGCCTCCACTTCGCACGGGGCTGCTCCAAGTCGCTCGCCTGTCGTGACATCTGCCCCGTGGGCATGCCCACGCTCTCGTCCATTGGCTACATGAACCGCGCGTGAGCGGGCCCGCATCGCCTCACTCGCGGCCAGGGCGCACGATGATGGGAATGTTGGACAGGGCCTCGGCGGCGGCCTCTGGCAGGTAGGCCGACACGAGCGCGCCTCCTGCGGGGAACCTTGCCGTGCCGTCTTCGCCGATTGTCACCTCGCCCTCCTCGCCCAGCACGCAGCGCCAGCGCTCTCCGGCATGGGAGGTGCCGACCCCCATGAGCTTCTCGGCCCCGTCGCGGCGCGAGACGATGACCGCGCAGCCCGGGCCCTCCTCGGAGCCCTCGCGCGTCCAGCCGATGGCATCCGGCTCGTCAAAGTAGTCGCGCTGCGGCCCGAAGGCGCACGACTGGCGGATCTCCATGAGCAGGGGCAGCTCGGCGACGGCGGGGATGCCGTCGTTGGGCAGGCCGTAGAGGTCGGCGAAGAACACGCAGGGATAGCCCGCCTCGCGCAGGAGGACGAGGGCGTAGGCGGCCGGCTTGAACCAGTGGCGGACGGTCGACTCGAGCGCCTGGTCGGGCTGGGTGTCGTGGTTCTCCACGAAGGTGACGGCATGGATGGGATCGCAGGCGACGAGCGTCCCGTCGAAGAGGGTGCGCAGGTCGCACGTCTCGGGACTCTCGCTGGCGTGGAAGAAGTTGAAGTGCAGGGGCACGTCGAAGAGCGAGAGGGCCCGCTCCTCGCCCAGGTAGTCGGTGAGGGAGCCGACGTCGCGTGCCCAGTACTCGCCCACGACGAAGAGCTCGTGGTCGACCGAGTCGCGCATGTCGGCGAGCCAGCGCCGGTAGAAGTCGCGGCTCATGTGCTTGAGCGCGTCGAGGCGCAGCCCGTTGACCCCGGTGACGCGCAGGTACCAGCGGCCCCACGTGGCGAGCTGCCGATAGACGCGCTCGTCCGCGAGGTCCACGTCCATGCCCATCAGGTAGTCGAAGTTGCCGTTCTCGGAGTGGTCGACATCTGTCGCCCACTCCTTGCCGGCGAAGCGCCAGAGGCCCTGGCGCTGCCCGAGCTCGTCCCAGTCGCAGCCGGTGAAGCAGCTTGCGTCCCATTCGAAGCGGTCGAGCGCACCCGCGCGGCCGGGGAAGGTGAAGCGCGACCACGTGTCGATGGCCGTGGTGTCGCCGATGTCCTCGCGACGGTCGGCGGGATCGACCTCGACGGCCTCGACCCGTTCGAGCCCGTCCCCGCCCATCTTGTGGTTGAGCACGACGTCGCCGAGCACCTGGACGCCTGCGTCCTGAAGCGCGCGCACGGCCTCGACGTACTCCTCACGGGTGCCGTACTTGGTGCGCACGGTGCCCTTCTGGTCAAACTCCCCCAGGTCCCAGAGGTCGTAGGCGCCATAGCCCACGTCGTTTGCGCCGGCCTGGCCCTTGTAGGCGGGCGGCAGCCACGCGGCGGTGAAGCCGAGCGACGCGAGGTTGTCGGCACGCTCCGCCATGCGGCGCCAGTGCTGGCCGTCGGGCGGCAGGTACCAGCTGAACCCCTGGAGCATCATTCCGTTCATGTGCGCCTCCCTTCAAAGCGACGCAGTGTGCCGGCGGGCCGGCAGGGGAGTATCCTACCCAGTTCTTTGTGCGTCGTGTGGAGGGGCCGCACGGGGCCGGGCGACCGGCCCGGGTCCTGGCTAGTGAACATAGACGGTGTCGCCCACCCTCACGAGCTCAAAGAGCTCCGCCGCCTTGGCATAGGGCAGGTTCACGCAGCCATGGCTCCCGTCGTAGATGTAGATGTCGCCACCAAAGCTCGAGCGCCATGTGGCGTCATGTAGGCCGTTGCCCGCATAGAACGGCATCCAATAGTCGACGGGGGTCCTGTAGTCGGGCTCGCCGTCGCCGTCCTGGTCGGCGCCGACCAGCGTGACGTTGCGTTCCTTGGCCTGGATCGCGAACGTGCCGGTGGGGGTGTAACGCACGGCATCGGGCGTGCCCGTGACGACGAAGCTCTCCCAGATGATGTTGCCGCTCTCGTCGTACATGCGGGCGTACTGCGTGGCGAGGCACACGTCGATGTGACGCCCCCGGTCCCTTGCCCCGGGCGTCTCGTCGGGCACGCGCAGCAGCGGGAACATCTTCGCCTCGATCGGCTCTTCGGAGAGGCTCCTGAGGGCGGCCACGATCAGCTCGGTGTTGTCGTCCCTCCAGGTGTGCCACTCGTACCGGGAGTCGCTGTAGTTGATGGCAGGGCTCAGGACGTCATCTACCCACGTCGCGATCTTACCCTCGTCAATCGTGATCTGGCCATCTGCGATCCCGAGCCACGAGCGGATGTCGCCACGCTCAATCCGGTAGCCCTCCTCGCCGTTGACGAGGATGGGGATCGAGAGGTCGAGCATCGCATTGCCTTCGTCGGCCACGGCCTCCAGCGAGGAGGTGTCCTCGTCCGCCGCCGGGGCGACGAGCACGTCGTCCCCAAGCTCGCTGCCAGGGCCGAGTGCGGACGCCGCCTGCGCGAGCGCCGCCGCCACCGCCGAGGCATCCATCTGGGCGCCCTCTGCACCAGGCACCACCTCGAACGACTCGCGCTCCTCCACATAGGCGACGCTCGGGGCACCTGATGGGCTTGCGGTCTTGTTCCACGCCTCCACCTGTGCGCCTACATATCCGGCGAGCTTCTCTTCGTCGTAGCTCAGCTTGCGGGGACTCGCGACCGAGCGAGTGGAGAGGACCTCCGCCGGCCATGCCCAGGGATTGCCGGAAAGGGCCTCCAGATCGGCGGCAAGGGAGGACGGATTGGGGGCAAGCCCAATGTCCGGGCCGGTTATGGCTATCGAGAAATCGCCCTTCGTGAAGGTCTCGCAGTAGGAGTCGCACGCCTCCTGGCACGCCGCCGCAAGGCTCTCGTGCGGCTCCCAGGCAAGTGAGGTCCCTGCAAACGTGGTGCCCGGCATGAAGTGCGACGAAAAGAAGACGGCTCCCGCCACGTAGGCTGCTGCGAGCAATGCCACAAGGACGGGCATGACGAGAAGCGCTGCGCGCGGCCGATGTGAGGCCCCATGGCCCTCAGGTTGCCCCGACCCCTTCATGTGATTGGCGGCTGCCATGCTCTCCTCCCAGTGCGTACCAACGGAGATGAAGTCTAGCAGAGGCACGTTGTCCATGGGCATGGTGGCGTCTTCCATGCCCTCGCCCGAATTGCCCAATCCCGTAGCGCCGTCTGGTACCATGGTCGAGCACGCTTCCCGACCGGAAAGGATGCGACCATGCGCATCGCAGAGGGCATCTCCTACATTGGCGTCAATGACCACGACATCGACCTCTTCGAGGGGATGTATGCCGTTCCTGACGGCATGGCCTACAACTCCTACGTCATCCTCGACGAGAAGGTTGCGGTCATGGACAGCGTCGACGCGCGCTTTGGCGACCAGTGGCTTGCCAACCTCGATGCCGAGCTTGCCGGCCGTACCCCCGACTACCTGGTCGTCCAGCACATGGAGCCCGACCACTCCGCCAACATCGCCGCCTTCATGGAGCGTTACCCCGAGGCGTGCGTGGTGGGCACCTCCGGCGCCTTCAACATGATGCAGAACTACTTCGGCACCAAGTACGAGGGCCGCAACCGCGTCGTCAAGGACGGCGAGACGCTGTCGCTTGGCGCGCGCGAGCTCACCTTCCTGACCGCCCCGCTCGTGCACTGGCCCGAGGTCATGTTCACCTACGACGCCTCCACCAAGGTCCTGTTCACGGCCGACGCTTTCGGCAAGTTCGGTGCCCTCGACGTTGACCAGCCCTGGGACTGCGAGGCGCGCCGCTATTACTTTGGCATCGTCGGCAAGTTCGGCAAGAACGTGCAGGCGGTCCTGGCCAAGGTTGCCAAGCTCGACGTCGAGGTGATCTGCCCGCTGCACGGCCCCATCCTGTCTGAGGACCTCGGGCACTACCTGGGCCAGTACCAGACCTGGTCCAGCTACGGGGTCGAGACGCCCGGCGTGGTCATTGCCTACACCAGCGTCTACGGCCACACCAAGGAGGCCGTCGAGCTGCTCGAGGCCAAGCTCCTGGAGAAGGGCTGTCCTCGCGTCGTGGTCACCGACCTCGCCCGCGATGACCAGGCCGAGGCCCTCGAGGATGCCTTCCGCCACAACGTGCTGGTGCTCGCCACCACCACCTACAACGGGGGCGTCTTCCCCACGATGCACGACTTCATCAACCACCTGGTCGACCATGCCTTCCAGGGGCGGACGGTGGCCTTCGTCGAGAACGGCTCGTGGGCGCCGGCTGCCGCCAAGGGCATGCGCGCCCTGCTGGAGCCGCTCGCCGGCCTCGAGTACGCCGAGACGACCGTCTCCGTGAAGGGCGCGCTCAGCGACGCCTCGCGCGCCCAGGTCGACGCCCTTG
>SUUD01000120.1 GCA_015062715.1 Olsenella sp.
CAGCACGGTGAGCACGCGCGCCAGGCGGTCGGGATGGCCAAAGGCGCGGGCCTCCGCGGCGATCTGCTCGGCCTCGCCGCTCCCCTCCCCCAGCGCCGCCGCGCCCGCGAAGCTCGCCACGTAGGCGTCGCGCACGCGACCGGCAAGCTCGCGGGTGAAGTGCAGCAGGTCACGGCCACCGTCGACGAGCTCGGCGACCACGCCGAACAGCGCGGGCACGTCGCGGGTGGCAAGCGCCCCCATGACCTGCGAGAGCTGCGCCGACGAGGTCTCGCCCTTGAGGCTGCGCGCGGCCTCGGCCAGGATGCTGCCCGACCCAAAGGTCGCAAGCTGCTCGAGCAGGGTCAGGGCGTCGCGCATGCCGCCACGCGCGTGCTGGGTCACGATGTCGAGCGCGGCGTCCTCGTAGGTGTACCCCTCCTGCTCGCACACGTAGGCGAGGTGCTCGCGGATCTCCTCGGAGGAGATGGCGTGGAAGTCGAAGCGCTGGACGCGCGACAGGATGGTCTCGAGGACCTTCTGGGGGTCGGTCGTGCACAGGATGAAGGTGACGTTGGCCGGCGGCTCCTCGAGGGTCTTGAGCAGCGCGTTGAACGCCGCTGCCGTGAGCATGTGGACCTCGTCGATGATGTAGACCTTGGCACGGCCCATGACCGGCGCGTAGTTGACGCGGCCGATGATCTGGTCGCGGACGTTGTCGACGCCGGTGTTGCTGGCGGCGTCGATCTCGAGGACGTCGGGGTGGTTGCCAATGGCGATGGCCTGGCACTGGTCGCAGGTGCCGTCGGGAAGCTGGTTGGGACCGCGCTCGCAGAGCAGCGCCTTGGCGAGGATGCGCGCGAGCGTGGTCTTGCCCGTGCCGCGCGGACCGCAGAACAGGTACGCGTGGCTGGTGCGCCCCTCGAGGACGGCGCGCTTGAGCGTCTCGACCACATGCCTTTGGCCCACGACCTCGTCAAAGGTCGTCGGGCGGTACTTGGTGTACAGGGATTCCATTGAGCCTCCCGGTCTTGTCCCGTAGCCCTCAAGTATACCCGCCACGGGCGACGGACCCGGGGGAAGGCGGCGTGACACACAGCGGTGCCATAGGAGGGGCAGATTGTGCGGGCCTCCGTCGTCACCTCACAGCGTGACTGCATTCGGGCCGACATGGCCCTCTACAAACGACACATTGCTTCTTTGCTTACTCATCAATTTGCGCTGTAGCTGCTCAATAACTCATCTATTACTGAGTATTTTGATTAGTAATGTGTCATTACATGAGTGATACTGGCGCGAGAACCCCTAGCCGGACAGCCCGGCCCATCATGCATGCCCATCGGGGAGGCGCGCTCATACCCTATGCCTTCATCAGCCACCAGTCGGCCTGCGAGGCGCTTCGCCTGAAGGGGGTGGTCGGGGTTGAATGGCCGCGAGAGAGCCGCAACCTGCCCTGGTCCGGCGAGTGCATCCGCCTTCAGCGCGACCTCAAGAGGCTGGCGGAGTCCACGGACCTTGTCGCGCTGGGGCTAGTCTCACGGCCCATCGACGTCCTCGTCCCGACCTCGCTCATGCGCACCCGCGGCAAGTGGGCGCGTACCCACGGGTGGGCGTTCCCCCTTCCCCGGGGCTCCATGAGAAGGGTCGCCAGCAACGTGGCGATAAGCACGCCGGAGTTTGTTGTGCTCCAGCTCGCCCACAGGCACGTCATGCGTCGGGCGGCGGTCGACCGTTCCGTCGACGACTACCTTGCCAGGCGCGAGGCCCTCTCCGAGATGGGCATCGACGCGGAGCCGCCCCTCGAGGACCTTGTCACGTGGGAGCGCTGTCGCCACCTCGTTGCGGTGGCTCGGGTTGCCATGGAGTTTGCCGGCACCTATCGACTTCCCGCGCCGCACGAGGGCACCCGCTACAAGCAGCCGCGGCTCTCGAGCATCCAGGCCATGCTGGAGTTTCTCGACGGCGGGGACGCTAGGTGCCTGGGCATGCTCGCCGACGTCATCCGGGCAAGAGACGCACTGACCCTCGCGGCGGACAATTCTGCCTCCCCCATGGAGACGGCGCTGTTCCTGCTGCTCACGCTACCGGTTGAGATGGGTGGCTTTGGCCTGCCGCGACCCGTGCTCAACAAGACGGTCGGAGTGGACGGGAAAGACGGCCTGACGCCGGACCTCTTGTGGGAGGACGCTGGGTTGGCGATTGAGTACGAGAGCCTGGAGTTCCATGCCAGGGCGGGGCGCGACCGAACCGACCACGACGTCATGCGTGAGAACGAGCTTGTCACGGCCGGGTATCGCGTGCTGGTGGCGGTGCCTGGCGTCGTGCTCGACCTTTCGCGGCTGACGAGGCTTGCCGAGCAGATCGCGCTGCTGCTCGGTGTGCGGCTGACAGAGCCCGCGCCAGACCAGCTCATGCTGAGGGAACGCCTCCATAGCGAGCTCGTCTCCTAGGGGTGCGGGGGACACGGGGCCCATGTCGCCGCGGCAGAGGGCCAGCTCACGCGCAGCATGCCTGACCCCGTCTGAAAACCACACATTACTTGTCTTCTCAAGGCGAAAGATGGCCAAATCAGGGCGGTTTTGGCCTCAAATCGCTGCAGACAGGCAAGTAATGTGAAGTCTTTCGTTGGGGGGAAGGAGGAGCTGAGGAGGGGCCGCGGAAGAGGAGGGCGTCGCGGGAGAGGACGGCGAAAAGCCGCAAGCAAGAAGGGCCCCGCCGAAGCGGGGCCCCAAGGGGGGACGTGCTGTCGGGCCGTGCGCCTACGCGATCTGCTCGGCCTTGGCCTCGAGGCGCTCCTTCTTGCGCTTGAGGTGGTTGAGCCACCCGGTGATGCCGATGGCCGCGATGCCACCACCGCCCAGCACGTTGACGCCCAGGCGAATCTTGTCGAGCGGCTGCATGCCGGGCTTGTACACGCTGCCGGGCACGGCGCCGTTCATGGCGCGGCAGTTAGCCGTGGTGTAGAGCAGGTGGTGCGCGGCCTCACGCGCGTAGTGGTACTCGGCCGCGTTGGTCGGGTCGTACGTGTACAGGCTCTCGTTGGAGCGCAGGTACGCGTCGGCACCGGCGCGGATCATCTGGCTCTCGTTGAAGGCGGGGCTGCCCGCGTTCGCGGAGTCGGTGATGATGAAGCCGTCGAAGCCCCACTCGTCACGGACGAGCTGCTGGATGAGCGGGTAGCTGCCGCCGGTCCAGGTGGCGCCCAGACGGTTGAACGCGGTCATGATGCCCTGCGCGGTGCGCATGGTGGTGGTGTTCTCGGTGTAGGTGCCGTCCTCGTTGAGGGTGTAGTAGGTCTCCTCGACGTCCGGGGCGTGCATGCACAGCTCGAACGGGCGCAGGTAGATCTCGCGCGCGGCCTGCTCGCCCACCCACGTGGCAACGGAGCGGTCGATGCCGCCGTCACCGCGGTGGTTCTCCTGGTCGTTGAAGGCGAAGTGCTTGATCATCGAGTAGAAGCCCAGCTCGGCGGCGCCGTGGACCTCGTGCGCGGCGACGGTGCCCGAGATGATCGGGTCCTCGCTGTAGTACTCGGCGGCGCGGCCGATGAACTGCGTGCGGTGGATGTTCATGGACGGGGCGTACCAGCCCATGGCGCCGCTCATGCCCTGGAGGTTGGCCTCGCTGGCGAGCATGCGGCCGTACTGCTCCGCGAGCTCCTGGTTCCAGGTCTGGGCCATCACGACGGGCGAGCAGAACATCATGCCGGTGGAGCCGTAGATGAGGCCGGCGGCGGTGTCGGCGTCGATCACGAAGGGCTTGCCCACGCTCATGAGGTACTCGCTGCCGTAGCCGGAGTGGCCCACGATCTCGGCGTAGTCCTCGGGCGTGAGCTGGTCGAGCAGGGCGTCCCATGCGGGGTCGTCGTAGGCGAGGCCGCGCATGTCGATGAGGGAGAGGCCGTTCTGGGCGCCGTAGACGGGCTCGTCGGTGATCGAGGCGTCGTCGACAGGCGTCAGCGAGTCGTGGCTGTCGAGCTGGGCGATGAGCTCGGCGCTCGCGGGCTTGCCCCACACGAGGCTGGCGGGGTTGCCCTCGGCGTCGGTGCCGTTGATGGCGTTGCCCCAGGTCGAGATCTCGCCCTCGATGGGGGTGCCCTCCGGCGCGGGGAAGGTGCCCTCCCAGTCGGCGCGGGTGAGCTGCGTGCCCTCGGGCTCGGCGTAGCCCAGGACCGCGGTGATGGGGTTGCCGGTGTAGGCGTCGGTGGAGAACGTGGTGGCATCGACCGTGGGCTCGCCCTCGAGGGCGTTCGCGCTGTCGATGGCGGCCGTGTGGGCGGCGGCCAGCGCGGCGTTGCCGGAGGCGTCCATGCCGTCGGCGGCAGACTTGCCCTTGGCGGCGAGGATGTTGTTCACGGCGTCGTGGGCGTCCTGGCCGGCGGTGATGTAGTAGGTGCCGTTCTCGATGACGTAGGTGCCGGCACCGTGTGCGTCGAAGCTGGCGAGAAGAGCCGGGTCGACCGCGATCTCGAGCGTCTGGCTCTCGCCCGGCTCGAGCAGCTTGGTCTTCTCGTAGGCCACGAGCGACACGGCAGCCTTCTCGATGCCGTTGTCCTGGTCGTAGGTGGTGTAGGGTGCCTGGGCGTAGATCTGGACGGCGTCCTTGCCGGCCACGTCGCCGGTGTTGGTGACCGTCACCTTGGCGGTGATGGAGTCAAGGCCGTCCCAGGTCACGTCGAGGTCGCCCCACTCGAAGGTGGTGTAGGACAGGCCGTGGCCGAACGGGTACACGACCTCGTCGGCGTACACGAAGTCGCCGGCGTTGCCCTGGCCCAGGACCGCGTCCTCGTAGCGGGTCTCGTAGTAGCGGTAGCCCACGTAGATGCCCTCGAGGTAGCTCACGTAGTTGTAGCCGGTGGGGGCACCGTTCTCGTCGACGTACGCGTAGTCGCCGTAGTTCTGGGCGGCGGGGCTGGCCAGGGCGTCGGACACGAAGGTGTCGACGGTGTGGCCGGAGGGGTTCACGTTGCCGGCGAAGATGTCGGCGATGGCCTCGGTGCCGAAGGTTCCGGTGGAGGGCACGAACAGGATGGCCTTGATGGACGGGAAGTCCGCCACCCAGTCAAGCTCGAGCGCGCTCGCGGTGTTGACGATGAGGACCACGTCGTCGTAGTTGTCGTTGAGGTACTGCAGGATCTCGAGCTCGGTGGTGTCGGGCTCGATGTAGGACTTGACCTGGTCCTCGGGGTTGTCGGCGTGGTTGTACATGGAGCGGGGCATGTCGCGGCCCTCGCCCGCCACACGGCGCCACACGAATACGGGAACGGTGCCCTGGGCAGAGTCGAGCACGCCCTCGGCGGCCTGGAGCTCGGAGAGCGGGCACTCGTTGATGCGGAAGTCCTCCGCCTCGCCAAAGTTGATGGAGCCGGAGCCCATGGCGTAGGCGGCGCCGGCGCCCTGGGTGTAGAAGTCCATGAGTTCCTGGTTGACGTGCAGGCCCTTGGCCTCGAAGGCGTCGACGAGCAGGTTCTGGTCGCCCGAGGCGCCCGTGAACTGCGTCATGATGGACTGGGTGGCCGTGAGGTTCCTGACGTTCTCGGAGAAGAACGAGAACGTGGTGCCCTGCGCGAAGGGCATGGTGGCGTCGTCGTTCTTGAGCAGGACGTAGCCCTCGGAGGCGATGGCGTAGTCGAGCGCGTGCTCGGCGTCGGCGATCTCGTCCTCGGTGAAGTCGCTCTGGTAGTACTGGGCGTCCACGTCCTCGGCGCCAGCCGGCGTGGTCCAGCTCTGGCTGTAGCCGAGCATGTTGTTGCCCATGCGGCTGATCATGCCCATGCCGGGCACGACCACGTTCATGACGACCATGAGCCCCGCGAGCACGAGGGCCACGACAGCCTTGAGGATGGTCTTGATGACCCTCCCCACCTTTCTGGCCGTACTGATCTTCTTTGCCATCTCTCTCCCGTCCTTGGCGTTCCGAATCCCTTCAGATTCCCTCAGGTTAATTCTATGCCCCTGACCTGCGCGTTGATAGGCTACAATATGGCTACAAGTGTAGCGTCGTGGGACACTTACCCCGGAGGATTTGTCCCACCTTGGAGGTGCGTGATGCCGAGCTCCCCTGCGGCGCGGAGAGTCAAGGACGCCTACCTCGAGCTGCTTTCCGAGCGGCCTGGGAGGCGCATCACCGTGACGGCGGTCGCGCACAAGGCCCACATCAACCGCATCACCTTCTACCGCCTGTACGAGACGCTCGACGACGTGCTCGTCGACATGCTCGATGACTTTGACCAGACGATCAACGACATCATGGGGCGCATGGACTTCGAGGGCTCAGACAACATGGACTCGCTACGCCTCCTGCTCGAGAACCACCGGCGCAACATGCCCATGCTGCGCGCGGTGCTCCTGAGTGACAAGGCCGCCCTGCTCGAGCGGCGCATCGAGGACGG
>SUUD01000121.1 GCA_015062715.1 Olsenella sp.
GAGGGAGAGACGCGCGAGAGGAGCCGGTCGAGCGTGGCGCGGTGTCCGTGCACGTCGCTGAACGCATAGGTCGCCATGCCCCTCCCCTCTCGCCGCGGGCTGTCCTGACAGTCTCGTATTCTAGCCGACCGGGCCGGCTAGCGGCGGCGCAGGCGCCGGCTGCGGACGCGCAGGCGCCAGCCGCGGGGACGGACCTCCACCACGCGCGCGACGCGCAGGCCGCCGGCACGCTCGGACTCCACCCGCTCGAGCTCCAGGACGAGGTCGTGGATGGTCGGCTCCAGGCGGCGGCGCTTGAGCTGGCACTCCCACACCACGAGCACCGTCCAGCCATCGGCGAGGAGGAGCTCCTGGTCGTGGGCGTCGCGAGCCCGGTTGCGCGCGAACTTGCCCTCCCAGAACTCGACGTTGCTCTTGGGCGTGGGCAGGGCGCAGCGCGGGCAGCGGTGCCAGAAGCAGCCGTTGACGAAGATGGCGATCTTGCGGCCCGGGAAGCAGATGTCGGGGTGGCCGGGCGCCTTCTTCCAGTGCAGGCGGTAGCCCGTGTAGCCGGCATCGCGCAGCGCGGAGCGGACCAGCAGCTCAGGCTTGGTGTTCTTGGACTTGTTCGCCTGCATCACGTGGCGCGTCGCCTCGCTCGTCACGGCCGCTCACCTCCCAGCAGACCATCCTAGCCCATGTGGGCCCCGCCGTGTGCGCCCAGGGCGATGGCAGACGCGCAAGGCCAAAGCAACCTGATGACGACGCTCCACAAGACTTTGTCCCCGAAGCGCTACCATTAGGAGGTTGGAACGCGCGGGAGAGGCCCGCGCACACGCATGAGAGGAGAACCATGGCTAACCGCTTCGTCCTCAACAACATCTCCTACCACGGCAAGGGCGCCATCGCCGAGGTCCCCGGCGAGATCCAGCGCCGCGGCTACAAGAAGGCCTTCGTCGCCTCCGACCCCGACCTCGTCAAGTTCGGCGTGACCGCCAAGGTCACCGACCTGCTCGACGCCGCCGGCATCGAGTGGGAGCTCTTCTCCGAGATCAAGCCCAACCCCACCATCAAGAACGTCCAGGACGGCGTGGCCGCGTTCCAGGCCTCCGGCGCCGACTGCATCGTCGCCGTGGGCGGCGGCTCGGCCATGGACACCGCCAAGGGCATCGGCATCATCGCCACCAACCCCGAGTTCGCCGACGTCGTCTCGCTCGAGGGCGTCGCCCCCACCAAGAACCACGCGGTCTTCACCATCGCCGTCGCCACCACCGCCGGCACCGCGGCCGAGGTCACCATCAACTACGTGATCACCGACCCCGAGAAGGAGCGCAAGTTCGTCTGCGTCGACGTCAACGACATCCCCGACGTCGCCGTCGTCGACCCCGACATGATGGCCACCATGCCCGCCGGCCTCACCGCCGCCACCGGCATGGACGCCCTCACCCACGCCATCGAGGGCTACACCACCCGCGGCGCCTGGCAGCTCTCCGACATGTTCCACCTCGAGGCCATCCGCACCATCGCCAAGAGCCTGCGTGCCGCCTACGCCGAGGCGCAGTCCGGCGAGCCAGGCGAGGGCCGCGAGGGCATGGCCCTGGGCCAGTACATCGCCGGCATGGGCTTCTCCAACGTCGGCCTGGGCATCGACCACGCCATGGCCCACACGCTCTCCGCGCACTATGACACCCCGCACGGCGTCGCCTGCGCCATGCTGCTGCCCATCGCCATGGAGTACAACAAGCCCGTCGTGACCGAGCGCCTGGCCGACGTGGCCGTCGCCATGGGCGTCGACACCACCGGCATGAGCACCGACGAGGCCGCCGACGCCGCCATCGCCGCCGTCAAGCAGCTCTCCGCCGACGTCAACATCCCCAAGACCTGCAACGGCCTGGTGGAGGAGGACCTCGACCAGCTGGCAAGCGACGCGCTGGCCGACGCCTGCTACCCGGGCAACCCGCGCGAGGCCGACCACGAGACCGTCAAGGAGCTCTTCCGCAAGATCATGGCCTAGCGGACACGCGCACCTGTCTGCATGCGGGGTCGCCTTCGGGCGGCCCCGTTCTCGTTTTCGGACACAACCCCGTTATCGGGCACAACCCGCCGGCGAGCGAACGGGGTTTTCGGACACAACCCTGTTATCGGGCACAACCCGGGCGCGTTTGCCCAGTTGGCGAGAACCCCATCCGGGATACTGCCTAGGTTGTGCCCGAAAAGCAAATTGAGCACCTCAGGGAAGCACCGACTTCAGCAGCTCAAACCTGCGCCGGGCCAGCCCCGCGTCCCCGAGCGCCTCGAGCTGCATGCCCATGTCCCTCCCGGTCGTGCGCGCGATCGCGGTGCAGACCTGCCGCATGAGCAGGTCGAGCGCACCCTCCTCGTACAGGTCCTCCCTGGTCATGGTGAACACGGTGAGCCCGTCCGCCCAGAGGTCGCGCTCACGCCGCCTGTCATCGGCGTACTTGGCCCTGACCTCGCGCTTGGCACCCTCGAGCTCGTCCCATGCGGCCTTCGCCCCGGTCCCCATCGCAGCCGAGAGGGCCGCCCTCTCGACCCTTGCCAGGTCATAGTGGCCGGCACCGTCATAGTTGATGCCCACCGGCGTCCCCTCGAACATGATGTCGGGGACGCGGCTTGCCTTGGTGGCAAGCGCCTCGTCCCGGGCCGCCTCACGACGGTTGACCTTGACCACACCCACCTCGTAGCCCAGCTCGTCGATCCCCCGCTCCGAGAAGGCCGAGACGATGGGCTCCATGGGCGACCAGCATCCGTCCTTGACCAAGGCAAGCGCCTCGCTCACCTTGGACATCCCCTTGGCCCATCCGACCGTGCGGACTGCCTTCTCGAGCTTGTCCCTCGTGCTAACCGCGGGGATGAAGAAGCGCGTCTCCCCCGCCGAGCCCGCCGGAGGGAGGGAGTAGCCGCCGCAGAGCTCCATTCCCACGAGGGCGAGCCCGAGAGCGTCCGTGTCGCGCCGCATCTCGATGAGCGCAACCTCCGGAGAGGAAACGGCAACGCCATCCCCCAGCTCGATGAACGCGCCGGGCACGGCCGACCTCCCCCAGACGGTGCTCCTCACCCCACGCGCCTTGGGCCGCATGCTGGCGCTTCTCATCGCGACGTCGATGACCGCGTCCGCAAGGCCTTCCCGAAGCTCGGCAGGGAGCTTCTCGACGATCCTCCTGCGGGTCCATCTCGTACCGTCGCTTGGCCGGCCGTCGAACACGTCGACCCGCCGCCGCCCTGACGCGGGCGCCGACAGGCTGCCGAGCATTCCCGTCCGTGCGGCACGTATGATCTGCAGCGCGGTCGCACCGCCAAAGATGATTCCCATGCGAATCCACCCCCACCACCAAAATGCATCATTTAGCTGGGCAAGGCCTGCGCGGAGACGGAGGGTGGCCAAGCAATGTCTGACCAATTCCCAACAAGGTCCCAACAAGCTTGGGGATTCTCCCCGCTTGCCACGTGCGCCGAGGGGGTCGGAAAACCGGGCAGGCGACGGGGCCTGTGGGCGGCTCCTCGAAACGAACATGGTTTGGGTGCGTGGGGAGGGAACCGGGCGGTACTCGCGAGCTATTGGATGGGGTTTTCGGACACAAGCTTGCTTTCGGACACAACCCGCAGGCTGGTAGATGGGGTTTTCGGACACAAGCTTGCTTTCGGACACAACCCGAGCGCGTTTGCCCAGTTGGCGAGAACCCCGTCCGGGATACTGCCTAGGTTGTGTCCGAAAAGCAGGTGGGGTGGCCCCAGGGTTGTGTCCGAAAAGCAGGTGGGGTGGCCCCAGGGTTGTGCCCGAAAAGCTAGTGGGATGGCTCGGGCTTGTGCTCGAGAGGCGGGTCTCCCCTAGCGCACGAAGTGGGCCAGGTACTCGACGTTGCCGTCGCCGCCGGTGACGGGCGACTCGACCACGCCTGCGCACGAGAAACCCGCGGCTTCGAAGGCGACCGTGACGTCGGCCACCGCCTGCCTGCGCACCACGTCGCTCGTGACCACGCCCTTGTGGGCCTTGGCCTCGCGCTTCCCGCACTCGAACTGCGGCTTGATCAGGCATGCCACCTCGCGCAGGTCGGGCGCGGCCGCCAGGGCGTCCACCAAAAGCCGCACCGAGATGAACGAGACGTCGATGCCCGCGATGGTGGCGCCGGCGAGCGCCTCGGGCGGCATCGTGCGGAAGTCGGTCTGCTCGTGCAGCTCGACGCGCGCATCGCTGCGCAGCGGCTCGACCATCTGGTCGGTCCCCACGTCGACGGCGATGACGCGCGCGGCGCCGTGCTGCAGGGCACAGTCGGTGAAGCCGCCCGTGGAGGAGCCGATGTCGAGGAGGGTGCGGCCGGCAAGGTCGATCCCAAAGGCCTCGAGGGCGCGCTCGAGCTTGAGCCCGCCGCGCGACACGTACGGACACACGCGGCCCGTGAGCTGCAGCTCGTTCGTCTCGTCCACCTTGCGCGACGGCTTGGTGCACACCGCGCCGTCCACGGTTACGTTACCCGCGAGCACCGCCTCGTGCGCCTTCGAGCGCGTGGGCAAAAGCCCCCGCGCTACCAGCTCGCTGTCGAGTCGCGAGACCATCCCTACCCCAGCTCGCCGGCGGCGAGCAGGTCGCGCACCTCGAGCAGGCTGGTGCAGCAGCGCGCGTAGAGGCCGCGCACGTCGTCCTGTGGCGCGATGAGGTCGGGCACCATGACGGGAATGAAGCCGCCGGCAGCCGCGGCGCGGATGCCGGGGTTGGAGTCCTCGAGCACGACGGTGCGCGTCGGGTCCGCACCAAGCTTCTCGGCCGCCAGCAGGAAGGTGTCGGGGAAGGGCTTGCCGCGGGTGACCATCTCGCCGGCGACGATGGCGTCGAAGCGCCCGTCCAGGCCGATGTTGTGCACGTTTTGCCTGATGAGAGCCTCGTTGCTGGCCGAGGCGATGGCGCGCCGCACGTGGTTCTCGTCCAGCCAGTCCATAAGCTCGTACAGGCCCGGCTTGGCGTCGACGCCCGCCTCGAGCGCACGGCGGGCGGAGTCCCACAGCTCCTCGCGGATGCCCGCGCAGTCCGCGTCGGGGTAGAACCCGCGCACGATGCCCTCGAACACGGTCCCGCTCGAGGCCACGCAGGCCTCCTTGAGGCCGTCCTTGTACGTGAGGCCAAACTTGGCGAGCACGCTGGGCCACTGGGCCTGCCAGACGCGCTCGGAGTCGATCATGAGCCCGTCCATGTCGAAGACGACTGCCTGGATCATGCGCCTGCCCCCCGCTCACTCGCCCGACGAGAGGAGGCGGCGGACGAACGCCTGGCGCCCCAGCTCGGGGTTCGTGCCGGCGGCCTCGTCGAGGAGGGTCTGGGCGAGCTCCTCGTCGAGCAGGTAGAGAAAGCCGTCCTCAGTGGCGTCGTCGCCCACGACCTCGTCGCGCAGGCCCGCCACCGGCACCGGGTTCTCGAGCCGCACGTACGTGCAGTCGACGTGCCTGCCCATGCAGCCCGGGCGGCCGTAGTGCCGGGCGGCGGTGAGGTCGCTTGTCTTGTACCACAGCGCCATGACGCGGCTCACGGCGCGCACCATGCCGGCCTCCTCGTGCAGGACGACGTCGCCGGGCCGCAGCTCCTCGAGGCGGTCCCAGGAGGGCACCCGCTGTCCGTCTGCGGTGGCCAGCGGCGCCCAGAGGTAGCCACCGTCCGCCTGCGACTCGAGCAGCGGCCCCTGATAGGCCAGGTAGGCGGCCGCCCTGCCAGCCGGCCGGGTGACGGCGACCGAGCCCGTCACCACCTGGCTGGCGCGCGTGGTGGTGCGGGACGCGCGCTTGGCGGGCTTGGCGGACATGCCCGCCGCCTTCCCGCGGGGCTTCGTGCCGGCAGCCTTCGCCGCGGGCGTGGACGCTGCGGGCACGGCAGGCGCGACCGGGGCGGGACGGGCGGCGGTACGGGCGTGCTCCTCGACCTTGCGCAGGACCTCCTGCTGGGCGGTGGGACGCAGCGGCGCCGCGGCGACCGCGAGCTTCTCGACGGCGGCCTGGAGCTCGGCGTCGGCCAGCGTCATGAACTGGCCGAAGACCGTTGGGTAGGCAAACTGCTTGGTGACGCCGCCCGCAAACTCCGCGGTGACGTGGCGGTCGTCCTGACCGGTGATGACGCCGTCGCCAAACGCCTTGTGCGTGACGGCCTGTCCCATAAGGTCCATGGAGTACCCCCTTGCTCTGCTACACGTCAATCCTAGCGCACGGGAGCGATCTGTTGGCCGCTATATGCCAAAGGCGGCACCCACGGCCTCGAGCACGTGGCCCGTTTCCGGGACTAGCCCCCGAAGCCGCCGCCAATGCAGGCGTAGATGGGGGCGACGCACACGTAGCGGCCCGGGTACGGCGCGTGGA
>SUUD01000122.1 GCA_015062715.1 Olsenella sp.
GACGCCGATGAGCGAGAGCGCCACCTGGGCGATCTCGGGCTGTGCGGCGGACCAGTCGCCCGACTGCCAGTGCTCGCCGATGATGCGGAGCGCCTTCTGCAGGAAGATGGACGGCATTGACGTGAGCACCGCCGCGATGATGATGCAGGCGATGATGGTGACGGTCGCCTTGGGGTAGTACTTGAAGACCATCTTGATGACGCGGGGGAGGGTCTTCATGGGGTTGGCCGCGGCCTTGCCACGGTTCTTGTGCGCCTTCGGCATGGCTACTCCACCTCCTTCCCTTCGGCGTCGCCTTCGACGGACATCGCGTCCATCTTGACGTCGTGGCTCATCTTGTTCTGCGAGGTGTAGGTCTCGCGGTAGATGTCGGACGTGCGCAGCAGCTCTTCATGCGTGCCAATGGCGGAGATGCGCCCCTCGTCCATGACGATGATGCGGTCGGCGTCCTCCACCGAGCCCGTGCGCTGGGCGATGATGATCTTGGTGGTGGAGGGGATGAACTCGCGGAAGCCGGCCCTGATGAGCTTGTCCGTCTTGGTGTCCACGGCGCTCGTGGAGTCGTCGAGGATGAGGACCTTGGGCTTCTTGAGCAGGGCGCGCGCGATGCACAGGCGCTGCTTCTGGCCGCCCGAGACGTTGGTGCCGCCCTGCTCGATGTAGGTGTCGTACCCGTCCGGGAACTGCTGGATGAACTCGTCGGCCTGGGCCAGGCGGCAGGCCTCGACAAGCTGCTCGTCGGTTGCCTCGGCGTCGCCCCAGCGCAGGTTCTCCTTGATGGTGCCGCTGAAGAGGACGTTGCGCTGCAGCACCACGGCGACCTGGTCGCGCAGGGTGTCGAGGTCGTACTCGCGGACGTCGCGGCCTCCCACGCGCACCGTGCCCTCGGTCGCGTCGTAGAGGCGGCTGATGAGGCTGACGAGGGTCGTCTTCGACGAGCCCGTGCCGCCGAGGATGCCGACGACCTCGCCGGACTTGATGTGCAGGTCGATGTCCCTCAAGGCCAGGCGGTCCGGGTCGGCAAAGTAGCTGAAGCTCACGTCGTCGAAGTCGATCGAGCCGTCGGCCACCTCGTACACGGGATTCTCGGGGTTGGTGAGGTCGCTCTTCTCGAGCAGGACCTCGCAGATGCGGCGGGCGCTCTCCTCGCTGATTGTGATCATGACGAAGATCATCGAGAGCATCATGAGGCTCATGAGCATGGAGAAGCCGTAGGTGATGAGGGCCGAGAGCTGGCCGATCTGCATGTTGGCGCCGGCGCTCGAGACGATGGCGCGGCTGCCGAAGTAGATGACGAAGGTGTAGATGGTGTCGATGGCGAGCGTCATGAGCGGGCCGTTGAAGGCGAGGATGCGCTCGACGTAGACGAAGTCGTGGTAGAGCGTGCCCGAGGCGCCCTCGAACTTGCGCTTCTCGTACTTCTCGCGCACGAAGCTCTTGACCACGCGCATGCCCGAGACGTTCTCCTCGACGGAGTCGTTGAGCGCGTCGTACTTCTTGAAGATGCGGCGGAAGATGGGCATGACGTAGAGGGCGATGCCAAAGATGCCCACCGCGAGCAGGATCGAGACGAACACGTAGATCACGGCCATGCGGCCGCCCGTGATGAACGCCATGATGATGGCGAAGGTCAGCATGAGTGGGGAGCGCGCCGCCGAGCGAATGATCTGCAGGTAGGCGTTCTGGACGTTCTGGGCGTCGGTGGTGAGGCGCGTCACGAGCGAGCTCGTGGAGAAGCGGTCGATGTTGGAGAACGAGAAGGTCTGGATGTTCTCGAACATGTCGTGGCGCAGGTTGCGCGCGAAGCCCGTGGAGGCGATGGATGCCGTGACGCCCGCGACGCCGCCGCAGGTGAGCGACAGCAGTGCCAGGACGATGAGGATGAGGCTGTAGTGCCAGATCCGGTCCATGCCGGCGCCCAGGTTGAGCTCGTCGATGAGCTGGGCGGTGATGAACGGGATGATGCACTCGATGACGACCTCGCCCGCCACCAGGAAGGGCGTGACCAGCGAGAGGGTCTTGAACTCGCGAACGCTCGAGAACAGGCGCCGCATGACCTGGGCGAACGTGAGGTTGGGCATGACGGTCACGTGCGCCTCGGCGCGCTCCTCGGCGGCCTTTGCCGCCGCGCGCTGCTCGGGCGTGAGGTTCTCGGGGAGCTTGTTGCTCATGCGCGCGCCTCCCTTCCGTTTGCCGCGCAGGCATCCTGCGCGATTTGCTTCCAGTGGTCTACGAGGTGGTCGAGCAGCCCGAGGAGCTGGTCCTGTTCGTTCTCAGTCAGGCAGGCCAGGCACTCGCCCTCGAAGCGGTCGCGCTCCTTGGCGTAGGTGCGGGCGAGCTCGAGGCCACGCTCGGTGAGGCGGACCTCCTGCTGACGGCCGTCCTCCTTGGAGCGGGCGCGCTCGACGAGCCCATCGGCCTCGACCTTGGCGAGGACCTCCGAGATGGCCCCCGACGTGATGCCGAGGTGCTCCTGGAGGTCACGCTGGGCCATGTGGCCGTCGCTGCAGGCGAGGCTGGTGATGATGCGCTTCTGGCCAGACCGGCCACCTGCTGCGTAGTGCAGGTAACGCCCGAGAAAGCCCAGGTCGTAGAGGACCTTGTGGCCCATCGTCCAGTCGTCCGGGCGGACGAACTCAGTGTCTTGTCGCATGTGGTTCCCTTCGTTGGTGCCGAGGGGATTATGCGGCATGTGGGACGGGTTTCAAGGTACCAAGGAAATATTCCTCGGTACCTTGATAATTGGGTCAGTGGCCAGGGCCGGCATGTGTAGAGGGGTCGGCCTTATTCCGCGCAGTCGATGGTGTCGAGCAGAAGCGACGTCACGAGGTCGGGCACGTGCTTGGGAAGCGAGTGGCCCTGCCCGGGGACCACGATCAGGCGCGCGCCTGGTATCGCTCGGGCGATGGCCACGGTCTCGTCGTCGCGGATGACGTCGAACTCGCCGGCCACCACGGTGACGGGACAGCCGATCGCGGCAAGGGACGCCGCGTCGATGTGGGGCTCGTCCAGCATGAGCTGGAGCAGGTCGGCCGTGGCGGCCGCCTCAGCCGGGGTGGGGGTGAGCAGTGAAGGGTCGACCCCACCGGGCCAGTCGCGGGCAGCCCAGGCGCGCAGCTGCGCGATGGTACCTGCGAGGTCCCATCCGTCGTCGATGACGCCCTCGGGCGTGAGGTTGGCGCCCAGTGCGGTGACCGAGAGGACCCGCTCGGCATGGTCGCGGGCCATGAGCAGCGCCTCGATCGCACCGTCCGAGAAGCCCAGCACGTGGGCTGCCCGCACGCCGAGCGCATCCAGCGCCGAGAGCGCGTCGTCGGCGAGCAACTCGTAGGTGAGCCGTGCGGAGCCCAGCGTGGACTTGCCCTGGCCACGCGAGTCGAGCGCCACGACGCGGAAGCCCCGCTCCACGAGCGCGTCGACGGTGGGGCCAAAGATACCGTGCTCCTCGCCGTTTCCGTGGGCGAGAAGCACGGGCGCGCCGTCCGCGTCGCCATACGCGAAGACGGCAAGCCGGGCGCCGTCGGGACGACGCACGGCCAGCGCCCTCGTCGGGGCGACCGTCGGCCGTGCGTAGGGGCTGGGGAAGTGCGGCTGCGGCGGCGTGGGCGTCATGCGTCCTACCTCTGGCTGGGGTGCTTCTCGAAGAAGTCGTAGCGCGGGGGCAGCTGCTCGATGGCATGAGCCGCCGTGTCGCCGCCGGCCAGCTCCACCACGCCCTCGAAGGCGTGCTCCCAGCCAAAGAACGTCTCGGCGGGAATGCGCAGGAACTGGGCGATGCGCTCGCAGCCGGAGGGCACCACCGGGTGCATGAGCAGGGCCAGCGTGCGCAGGGAGCGGAAGGCGTCGGCAAGGGCCGCCTCATAGGCGACGTCGTCGCCCTTGGCGGCCTTGGAGGCGTCGTCCCAGCGCTTGTTGGCGGCGCGGCCGAACTCCTCGGCCACGCTCAGCGCCTCGTGGGCGTTGAAGGCGTGGGCCGCGCGCTCGAAGGCGAGCGTCGCCTCGTCGCAGGCGGCCACGCAGGCCTCGCTTGGCGCCGTCGTGGGCAGGTGTCCCTCGCATACGTTGGCGGCGCCGTAGAAGCAGCTGCGGGCCAGGCGGTTGAAGATGTTGGTGAGGAACGCGCTCTCCTTGAGGGCCGGGTCGACCACGCGCGGGTCGTCCTTGACCAGGACCTCCTCGCCGGTCTTCTTGTCCTTGCGGCTCACGGACGTGTCGAACGCCTTGGGCGAGAACGAGACGGCCTTGGCGTCGAGGCCCAGGGAGAGCCAGTGGGCGCGCAGCTGCTCGGGGGTGTAGAAGTCGAGCAGCTCGGCGGCCATGGGCGGCTTGATGGCGCCCGAGCTCGAGGCCTTCTTGTTCATGAACAGGATGTGGTAGTTGGCGATGGGCGTGTCCTGGAAGAGGTCCCAGCCCAGGGCCTCCCACATGGCGGGCTGGGCCACGCAGTAGAAGTAGATGTTGTCCTGGCCGATGAACTGGTACACGCGGGCGTCCTCGGCGCACCACCAGTCGTGCCAGTCCTTGCTCGAGTAGCGGCCCTCGGGCGCCAGCGCCAGGGCGGTCTGGCTGAAGCTGATGGGCGCCCAGAGGCTCTCGGGCCAGCACCACACGGTGAGGTCGTGCGTACCCTCAAGGTCGGGGGCGGCCACGCCCCAGTCGATGTTGCCGGTGATGCGGAAGGGCAAAAGCGTCTTGCCCGTGCGGAAGCGCACACCGGCGCCCTCGAGCACCTCGCGGGCCTTGTCGCGGGCCTGCCAGTCGGCAAACTCGACCGAGAAGGACTGCTGGTTGCCGGTCGCCTCGTGCAGGGTGTGCTCGGGCAGCTGGTCGCGGACGGCGTCGAAGCCCTCACGGAACTTGTCCTGGATGTAGATGATGGGCGCCACGAGCGACTCGCGGACCGTCTTGGTCACGATGTCGCGGACCTGCGGGTCGGCGTCCCACTCGTCCATGAGGGCCTCGAGGGTCTCCTTGAAGGCGGGCAGGTCAAAGTACCAGTTGTCGACCGGGCGCAGCTCGGGCGTGGTGCCGGTGAGCTGCGAGACGGGGGCGATGAGCTCCTCGGGGTCGAACTGGTGGCCCAGGTCGCACTCGTCGGCGTAGGCCTTCTCGCTCTTGCAGCCGCGCACGGGGCAGCGGCCTATGACCTGGCGGCCGTTGAGGAACTGCCCTGCCTGCGTGTCATAGAACTGGCGGGTCGAGAGCTTGTGCAGGTGGCCGCGCTCGTGCAGGCGGCGGATCAGCTCGTCGGTGAGCTTGGCGTGGAAGGGCGCGGCGGGCTCGAGGCCGGACCCGGCGAAGATGTCGAGCGAGACCTCGTAGGCGTCGAGGGCCTCCTTCTGCAGGGTGTGGTTGGCGTTGACGTAGTCGACGATGGTGCCCTCGTAGCCCTCCTGCTCGACCTTCTTGCGGTAGCCCTCCATGATGGGCGAGCCGTAGCAGTCGGTGCCCGAGACGAAGAGGACGTTCTTGGCGCCGATGCGGTCGCGCAGGAAGCGCGCGAAGAAGTCGGCCGGGACGAAGACGCCGCCGATGTGGCCGAAGTGCAGGTTCTTGTTGCCGTAGGGCATGCCGGCCGTGATGATGGCGCGGGCGGGGAAGTGCGGACGATCAGTTGTGGGCATGTTGCGCTCCCGTGTGACGATGTCGACTCAACCCGTCCAGTATCCCACAACGCGCGCGGGATGATGGGACCGGCGGAGCCGATACAATGAGAGCAACACGAGGGGAGGCAGCCATGGACCGCACGTACCAGGACGTGAACGCCGAGACCATCGACCGCTGGGTCGACGAGGGCTGGGAGTGGGGGAGGCCCATCTCCCACGAGGCGTGCGAGCGCGTGCGACGGGGCAGCTGGGACGTTCTGCTCACGCCCACCAGGCCGGTGCCACACGAGTGGCTGGGGCCGCTCGCGGGCGCACGGGTGCTGGGCCTTGCCTCCGGCGGCGGGCAGCAGATGCC
Source organism: Olsenella sp. (assembly GCA_015062715.1). GTDB lineage: Bacteria > Actinomycetota > Coriobacteriia > Coriobacteriales > Atopobiaceae > SIG37. Next base: position 5,962 of record SUUD01000122.1, read on the forward strand.
CGTGTTTGCCCTGCTGGGGGCGCGGTGCACGGTGCTCGACTACTCCGAGCGGCAGCTGGCAAGCGAGCGCGTGGTTGCCGAGCGCGAGGGCTACGAGATCGACATCGTGCGGGCCGACATGACCAAGCGGCTGCCGTTTGACGACGACAGCTTCGATGTCATCTTCCACCCGGTGTCCAACTGCTATGTGCGCGAGGTGCTGCCCATCTGGCGCGAGTGCGCGCGCGTGCTGAGGCCGGGCGGGGTGCTCGTGGCCGGGCTCGACATTGGGATTAACTACATCGTGGACGAGGACGAGGAGCGGATCGTGGACGGGCGGCCCTTCGACCCCATCGCCGAGCCCGAGCTCATG
>SUUD01000123.1 GCA_015062715.1 Olsenella sp.
CGATGTCCATGCGGCCCGACTCCATGAGGCGCTCGACGAGGGCGCGATGGTCGTAGTAGAAGCGCAGGCACGCCGCCAGGAACGCGGGCCGGTCGGTCTCCCGCCTCTCGGGAGGGTAGCCCTCGAGGAAGCTCTCGGTGAGCTGCCGCGCCCGCTCGCGCAGCACGTCGTCCTTGCTGCCGTAGTTGCGGTAGAACGAGACGCGTGCGACGTGCGCGCGCTGCACGAGCTCCGAGACGCGAATCTCGTCGAGCGCCTTCTCGCTCATGAGCTCGACGAGGGCGTCAGAGATGCTGAGGCGGACCTCTTCGTTGGTCTTCCTTCGATGCGCCATGCCCCCACCCCTCGGTATTCGCCAACCATGGCCGCCGGCCACGGGGACTACCTTATCCTCCATCACATGGCATGAGACAACTGTTTCATTGCTTGTAACCAAGGCGCAGGCCAGGCTTTCGCTATCATGTCCAGGTCAGCTCAGACGACAGGGGTCATGCCGATGCTCTTCCTCATCCTGGCGACGCTCGCAAGCGCGGGCAACGCCCTCACCATGAAGTTCGCCGGCTCGCGCAGCGACAACGAGTGGGCCCTGCTGCTCTTCAACTACGTCACCGCCGTGGCGCTCTCCGCGCTCTCGGCCGCACGGTCGGGGATCGTCATCGCGGGGGTGGAGCCCACGGTGTGGGTGCTCGGCCTCGTCGCGGGCGTGCTCTTCGTGGTCACGTTCGCGCTCCTCAAGCTCAATGTCGACACGAACGGGGCCACCGTGTCCTCGTCAATCGTCCGCATGAGCTCCGTCATTCCCCTGACGCTCTCCATCGTCCTCTTTGGCGAATACCCCAGCACATCCGGTGCGTGCGGAATCGTCGTCGCGGTCATCGCCGTCGCGCTTCTCGCCGTGCCCCCAAAGGCGGCGCAGGGCCCTGACGGGCCACGACCCTCCGCCCGCGCGCTGCTCGTCCCCATGGTCCTTGCCGGCGGCATAGCCGACACCATGCCCAAGGTCTTCGAGGCCACGGGGAATCCCACCCATGAGGAGGCCTACGTCCTCATGACGTTCGCGACGGCCCTCGTCGTCTGCCTCGCCATGTTCCTGCGCGCGCACGAGCGGCCCCGCGGCATCGACGTCGCGTGCGGGGCCATGCTCGGGGCGTTCAACTACTTCTCGACCGACTTCTCGGTGCGGGCGCTGATGGAGCTGCCCGCCTACGTGGTGTACACCGGGTTCAGCATGGGCGTGGTGCTCCTCACGTTCGCCGCGAACGCCCTGGTCATGCACGAGCGCCTCTCGAGGCGCGACCACGTGGCGATCGTGCTGGTCATGCTTGCGCTGGTCCTCATCAACCTACCTAGGTAGGCCTACGACCGCACGCTGCGCTCCTCGGTGACCACCAACTGGACCGGGAGGTCGTGCGCGTCGATGATGCCCTCATGTCGGAGGTCCTCGCTGAACTGCGCCTCGCGGACGAGCCCCACCGAGATGCCGTCGAACTTCGCCAGGAACGTGTCATAGAAGCCACCGCCATACCCCAGGCGATAGCCGCTCGCGTCGAAGGTGAGGCCCGGAACAAGCGCCATCATGCGTTGACCGGTACCGAGCAGCTGCTCGGTCTCGTCGAGGGGTTCCGGCTCCTCGACACCCAGGGAGCTCTTGACCAGGCCATCGAAGGAGGTCACGCGGAACCAGCGCATCTCGTGCGTGCCGGGGACGCACCAGGGAAGGGCGACCACCTTGCCTGCCGCCCATGCATGCTCGATGATGCCGCGCGTGCGCACCTCGGGACCAAAGTCGAGGTAGGCCAGGAGCACCTCGGCGCCCGCATACTCGGGAAGCGAGGTGAGGTTGACCTCGATGCGCTCGTCCGCCTCGGCACGGGCGGCCTCGCCCATGTCGCGCCGTACCTGCTTGAAGTGCCTGCGCAGCTCGCGCTTGCGCTCGTCAACCGTCGTGGTGCCCATGCCCTGGTCCTTTCGCGGGAGGTGCCGAGGAGGGTGGTGCTTCCCTGTCTGGGAAAGATGTTAGCCGAGGACGCCGCCAAACCGGATACCCAATGTTGAGAACATTGGGAGCCAAGAGAGACGCCGCGCAGGGAGGACCCCTATGAGGAGAACGCGCGCCGGACCTCGTCCGACGCGCGTTCTGCCTGCGTTCTATATGACGCTACGAGTTAGGCCTCGAGCCAGGCCTTGGCCTCGTCCTCGGAGACGGGGCGGATGTCAGCGTCGGCGCCGTACGGGCTCTCCTCGCCACCGAGGCCACAGAAGAAGTAGAGGCCGCCCTTGGTCTTGTAGAGGGTCTCCTCGTAGCCGCGGGGGTCGCCGTAGTAGCCAAACGAGCGATGGCCCAGGGCCTCGGCCTTCTCGGTATCGTAGACGTGACGCTTGCCCTCAAACATCTTGTTCTTGCGCATGGCTCCTCCTTGCTGCTCGACCTTTGCTTTGTTATCTTTCCACAGGGCTTGTGCCCATGGACGTCGTCTTCCGGTTCGCCACCCTAGCTCTTTCGTGCCAATTCGGAGCGAGAAGACGAAAGGGGTACATAAGCCGCACAAATCTGTAATTGGTTATTCAGGTTCGTCCACATGGCACGCCAAGCCTAGTCGTACCTCTCGTCGAACACGCGCTTGGTCTTCTTCTCGCTGCGCGGGAGCATGCCCAGCTCGACGATCTTGACCAGCGGCGTGAAGCCGATCTTGTGCTTGACGCGGCGTGCGACCGCCTTGGACATGTCGGCCCAGTCCACGCTGCCGTTGGTCTCGACGTAGATGCGCATCCAGTCGCGCCCGTCGAGGTGCGACAGGCGGATCTGGTACTCGCTCGAGAGCTCGGGGAAGGTGGCCAGGACCTCCTCGATCTGCGCGGGGAAGACGTTGACGCCGTGGATCTTCATCATGTCGTCCGAGCGCCCGGTGATGGTGTCGATGCGCGGGTGCTCGTTGTGGCCGCAGGCACACTCGCCCGGAATGATACGGGAGAGGTCGTGGGTGCGGAAGCGGATGAGCGGCGCGCCCTCCTTGACGAGCGTGGTGAGCACGATCTCGCCCCACTCGCCATCGGGCAGGACCTCGCCCGTCTTGGGGTCGATGATCTCGAGGTAGACGTAGTCGCTCCACACGTGCATGCCATGGCCGTGCTCGCAGCTGATGCCGATGCCCGGCCCATAGACCTCGGTGAGGCCGTAGATGTCGTAGTACTCCACGCCCAGGGCGTCGCAGATGCGCTTGCGAATCTTCTCGCCAGCGCGCTCGGAACCGGTGATGAGCTTCCTGAGGCAGATCTTGTCGCGCAGGCCGCGCCTCTCGACCTCCTCGGCAATGAGCAGGGCGTAGCTCGCGGTGGCGCAGAACACGGTGGACTTCATGTCGACCATGAACTGGAGCTGCTTCTCGGTGTTGCCGGGGCCCATGGGGATGGCCATGGCGCCCAGGCGCTCGCAGCCGGCCTGGAAGCCGATGCCCGCGGTCCACAGGCCATAGCCCGGGGTGATCTGGACGCGGTCCTGGGGCGTCACGCCCGCCATCTCGTAGCAGCGCGCGAACTGGATGGCCCAGTCGTCGACGTCCTTCTGGGTGTAGGGAACGATGACCGGCGTGCCGGTGGTGCCGCTGGAGGAGTGGATGCGCACGATCTGGTCCTCGGGCACTGCCGCAAGGCCCAGCGGATAGGCATGGCGCAGGTCCTCCTTCTCGGAGAAGGGCAGGGCGAGGAAGTCCTCGACCGAGGAGACGCCGGAGATGCCCGCCTCCTTGAGGCGCTTGCCATAGAAGTTGTCAGATTGAAGCAGGCGCTTGACCTGGGTGTCAACCTGCTTGAGCTGGGTGTCGCTAATCTGCATGTCGCCGGTCCTTTCATGCCGGATGAGACAATTGGGGACGGTTCTCATTTGTCTCATTCTGTTTTGGAAATGAGACAAATGAGAACCGTCCCCAATTGTCTCATCAGAGCGTTGTCTATCGTGCGTACTCCAAGGCGCGGAAGTTGAGCTCGTGGAAGCGCTCGGGGACGACGCGCTCGATCGCGCCGCGGATGTCCCCTGGCGCAAGCCCCAAGGCCCCGCTGCGCGCCGCGGCGCCGAGCAGCACCACGTTGAGGCACTTGGCGCTGCCCAAGTCGTTGGCCGCGGCCTCGGCGTCGACCACCACGAGGCCCTCCCCCACCTGTTCGCGCAGATAGGCCATGATGGCGTCGAGGTCGTAGGCAGGGCCCCCGATGGTTGCGCTCACGGGAACGATGGGTCGGTTGCTCACCACAAGCGTGCCCCCCGGCCTGAGGAAGGACAGCTGACGGGCGGCCTCGGCAGGCTCGAAGGCGATGATGAGGTCCGCACGGCCCCTGCCGATGAGCGGGCAGGCCGCCCCCTCGCCCAGGCGCACGTGGGAGAAGACGCTGCCGCCGCGCTGGGACATGCCGATGGTCTCGGCCGTCTTCACCGCGAGCCCGCGCTCCATGGCGGCAGACGAGATGAGCTTGGAGGCAAGGATGGTCCCCTGACCACCCACGCCGCACAGGATGATGTCGCTGCTCACAGGCGCTCACCCCCTTCGATGGCATGGACGGGACACACCTGCTCGCACAGGGTGCAGCCCGTGCACTGGGCGGGGTCGATCACGGCCCTGCCGTCGGCCAGCGAGATGGCCGGGCAGCCGAGCTCCTTTATGCAGCGCTGGCAGCCAATGCACTTGGAGGAGTCAACGCAACTAGTTGCCTGTGGCTTTGCCAGCACCACGCAGGGGCTCTTGAAGATGATGGCCTTGACGCCGGGCTCGTCCGCCACGCGGCGCACGGTCTCGACGGCCAGCTTGTGGTCGAGCGGATCGACCGTCTCGACAACGGTGAGGCCGATGCCGCGCAGGACGTTCTCGATGGACACCGCCTGGACGACCTCGCCCATGACGGTGCGTCCGGTGCCGGGGTGAGGCTGGTGCCCGGTCATGGCCGTAGTCGAGTTGTCGAGGATCACCACGGTGAGGTTCGCCTGGTTGTAGTAGGCGTTGATGACACCGGTGATGCCGCTCGCGAAGAACGTGGAGTCGCCCACGAAGGCGAAGCAGGCGGTGTCCGGCTCCACATGGAAGACGCCCTGCGCGATGTTGATGCCCGCACCCATGCACAGGCAGGTGTCGACCATGTCGAGCGGGGCTGCGTTGCCCAGCGTGTAGCAGCCGATGTCGCCGCAGTAGATGGTCTTGCGCCAGCCCATGGCCTTCTTGACCGCATAGAAGCTCGCCCGATGCGGGCAGCCCGCGCAGAGCACCGGCGGTCGTACGGGGAGCTGCGGCGCGAGCGGCATCTCTGCAACTTGTTGCTCATATCCGAGGAAGGCGGAGAGACCCGCGCCGACCGACTCGACGCTGTTCTCGCCCGAGGGCGCGACGTCGCCGGTGAGCTTGCCGCGGATGCGCACGGACAGGCCGTACCTCCCGCACACGCGCAGCAGCTCCCGCTCGATCACGGGATCGAGCTCCTCCACGCACAGCACCTCGTCGAGCCCCTCCAGGAACTCGCGCGCCAGCTCGTCAGGGAATGGGAAGGGGGTGCCCACGCGCAGGACGCGCGGGCGGTCTTCTCCGTCTAGGTTGTCGCTCACGTAGGTGTGGCTGATGCCATGGGTGGCGATGCCCTTGCGCGCGCACTCCCCCACCCCGGGCTCGACGAAGTTGAAGCGGCTGGCAGAGAGCTCCTTGGAAAGCTCGGCGTTGCGCGCCTCGATCTTGGCGTGGTTCACCACCGAGAGGCGCGGGAAGATGACCCAGCGAGAGGCGTCCTTGACGAAGCCCTCGGGCTCGTTGCGATGCCACTCGTCCTGGTCGAGCACGTCGATGGCCTCGTAGCCGTGGTCGACGCGCGTGGTGGGCCGCAGGAAGACCGGCGTGCCCAGCCGCTCGGAGAGCTCGAAGGCCTCCTGGACCATCTCGTAGGCCTCGGCAACGCCCGACGGGTCAAAGAGCGGCACCTTCGAGAACTGCGCGAACGTGCGCGTGTCCTGCTCGGTCTGGGACGAGATGGGGCCGGGGTCGTCGGCCACCAGGACGACCATGCCGCCCTTGACGCCGATGTACTCGAGCGACATGAGCGGGTCTGACGCGACGTTGAGGCCCACCTGCTTGCAGGTCACGAGGGAGCGCGCGCCAGAGTACGCCGCGCCCGCGGCCACCTCCATGGCGGCCTTCTCGTTGATGGACCACTCGACATAGACGTCGGACGTCCTGCGTTTGGCAATGGTCTCGAGGACCTCCGTCGAGGGGGTGCCCGGATAGCCGGCGACCACGTTGACGCCGGCCGCAAGCGCCCCCAGCGCTATGGCCTC
>SUUD01000124.1 GCA_015062715.1 Olsenella sp.
GCGCGCGCTTGATGTCCTCACGGCTGTCCTCAGCGGCCTTCTGGCCGACCTCGGGGTTGGCGCCGGCGCCGAGGCCCTTGGTGATGTCGGTGCCGATGTGGACCTTGATGTCGGCATCGGAGATGGCGAGCGCCTGGGCATCGGTGTTGATGGCGACGAACTCGACGCCGCGGATGTTCTCCTCGATCATGCGGTTGACGGCGTTGGTGCCGCCACCGCCGACGCCGACCACCTTGATGACGGCGAGGTAGTTGCTCGGGATGTCGATGTCGTTCATGGTTCCTCCTTGCGCGGTCCTGGCCGTCTGCTCGGCGGAGCTCTCGGGCCACTTCTTTGGTGGTGCCAACATGCTTCTACGTGCTTCGTTAAAACCCTAAAGTTCAAGTTAACCTCTACTATCGAGGTAAAGCGCGTCATATTGGCACAAGACCCCCGCCTGAGTCAAGAAAAAAGTTCCAAATGTGAATTCCGCAGGTAAATATGGGTGTTTTAACAAAACCGCAGGTAGCTGCAAACCCTCAAGTAACCTCAACCTCAATCGCTGGGAACAACCCTCAAGTATTGAGGGTGCCACCATGGCAGCTCCCCCATCCCAGGAAATCACGCCCCCTGGGACGCGGCGTCACCACGTGATGTAGGAGTCGGTCTCGGGCTGGTACTCGTAGTTGGTGTCGGTGGAGGCGTCGTAGTAGTCCTCGCCCCACACGAGGCCCTCGGGCATGTCGGAGTGCTGGCCGTAGTACCAGCTGTCGTCGTCCTCGAGGCTCTGCGGCTCGGCGTACTCGTCCTCGGCGAGCGCGCCCGTGCCCTCCTGGACGGAGTCGGTCCCCACCTCGCGGTAGCTCGGGCGCGAGGGGATGCGGACGTTGATGTAGGTGATCTTGTCGGGGTGCTCGGCCAGGATCTGGGTGACGATGGCCTCCTTGGTGGCGACGTTGGTGGGCGCGCCGAGCGACACCTCCACCCCGCTCTCGAGGGTGCACGAGATGCTCTCGCGGCTTGGGGCCGAGAACCTCACGATGGTCGCCGCGAAGTCCTCGGAGAACTCGGAGAGGTAGGAGAGCACGGCCTGCAGGGACGCGTCCTCGGCGACCTTGCCGGCCTCGGGGACCACCTCGGCGGGCACGTCGGTCACGATGCGGCAGCCCACCTCGATGGCCTTCTGCTGGGCGGCGTCCACGACGGTCTGGTTGGCCCCCACCTCGATGTTGAAGGGCTCGATCCAGGTACCGTCGGCAGCGACGTACCAGCCGATGGTGCCCGAGCTCATGAGGACGATGGCCCCGGGCTTGCGCTCGGTCACCTCGATCTTGAGCCTGTCGGGGAACTCGCGCGTGATCTGCACGTCCTCGACCCAGGGGTTGCGCTTGACGCTCTCGACGACCGAGTCGATGTCGACGTTGAGCAGCGTCGTGCCCTCCTCCACGCGCGCGAGCTTGGCGATGGACTCGGCCGAGATGTGCTCGGTCGACTCGACGTCGATGGCGGTGATCCTGAGCACGGGCGTGTGCGAGAGCACCAGCAGGGCCACGAGGGCGACGACCGCCACCAGCGCCACCACGAACGCGATCATGGCGGGGACGGGGAGCTTGCCCGGGGCGGGACCCTGCTTGGCGGGCCGCTGGGGCTGCCTGGGGGCCGCGGGGGCCGCCGGACGGGGCCGGGGCTTGTTGCTCGTGGCGTCGGCCATGGCGCTACCTCGAGAAGCCGAGGAACTTGACCTCGGGCTCGAGGTCGATGCCGCGCTCGGACAGGACGGTCTCGTGCATGTGCGAGATGACGGCCATGACGTCGGCAGCCGTGGCGTTGCCGTTGTTCACGACGAAGTTCGCGTGGACGTTGGACACCTGCGCGCCGCCCACGGCGTATCCCTTGAGGCCGCACTCGTCGAGTAGCGCCCCGACGGAGGCGCCCTGGGGGTTGCGGAAGACCGAGCCGCAGCTGGGCCGTCCCATGGGCTGGGTGCGCCGGCGGCGGGCCATGAGCTTCTCGACCGTGGCGCCCACGGCGTCGCGCGTCGAGGGCGTGAGCCCAAGCGTCACCTCGAGGATGATGTCGCCCTCGGGAATCGACGTGCTGCGGTAGCCCCACATGATGTCGCGGCCGTCGTGGCGCACGAGCCCCGAGCCCGGCCGCAGCGCCACCACGTCACGGACGCGCGGGCCGATCCAGTCGTTGCGCGTGCCGGCGTCCATGGCGATGGCGCCGCCCACCGTGCCCGGTATCCCGGCGCAGCACTCGAGGCCGGCAAGGCCGCGCGACATTGAGTCGGCGACCAGCTTGGCCAGCACCACGCCCGCCCCGACCGTAACGACGCCCTCCTCCTCCGACGAGAAGGAGACGCGCGAGAAGTCGCGGCCGAGCAGGATGACGCAGCCGTCGTAGCCGTCATCGGACACGAGCACGTTGGAGCCCTTGCCCATGACGACCCACTTGACCTGCTCGTGGGCGAGGACGTCGATCGTCCGCACCAGGGAGCGGTGGTCGTTGCAGCGCACCACGAGCGCCGCCGGCCCACCGATGCGGTAGGTCGTGCGCCGCGAGAGCCGCTCGTCACGGGTGACGTCGGCGTCGATCGCCCCGGAGAGTGCCATGTACGCGTTGAAGACGCTCAAGGCACCCCCTACTCGTCCGCCTCGGAGGAGGCGTAGCCGAGGGCCTCTATGAACTGGGGCCCGATGGCCGTGACGTCGCCGGCGCCCATCGTGACGAGCAGGTCGCCGGGACGGCACTCGGCGCACAGGCGCTCGACGAGGTCGTGTCGGTTGGGGACGTAGCTCACGGACCCGCAGCGCCCGCGGGCGGCGACGCCCTGGGCGACGAGCTTGCCCGAGACGCCGGGGATGGGCATCTCGCCCGCCGCGAAGACGTCCATGACGTACAGGACGTCGACGTTGTCGAAGGCCGAGGCGAACTGGCCGGCGAGGGCCTGGGTGCGGCTGTAGCGATGGGGCTGGAAGACGCAGACCACGCGGCCGAAGTCGAGCTTCTTGGCCGCCTCGAGGGTCACGGAGACCTCGGTGGGATGGTGGCCGTAGTCGTCGATGACGGTGATGCCGGCGACGTCACCCACGTGCGTGAAGCGGCGACGGGCGCCCTGGAACTGCGAGAGGGCGGCCGCGGCGGCCTCGAGGTCGCAGCCGAGGACGTCGGCGACGGCAAGCGACGCGCAGGCGTTGAGCATGTTGTGCATGCCGGGGTTGGCCTTGATGGCCACGGGGTGGATGTCGCCCGAGGGCACGCGCACGGTCATGGAGCTCGTGACGCCCTGAGTCTTGCCGGGGGTGAGGCGGTAGTCGCAGCCGGGCGCGGTGCCATAGGTGAGGACGCGCCTGCCCGTGGAGCGGGCGAGCTCCACGACGTGCTCGCTCTCGCCGCAGACGATGACGGTGCCGGCGTCGCCGACCAGGTCCATGAAGGTGCAGAAGGTCTTCTCGATGTTCTCGAGGGTGCCATAGTGGTCGAGGTGGTCGGCCTCGATGTTGGTGACGACGACCACGTCGGGGTCGAGGAACAGGAACGAGCCGTCGGACTCGTCGGCCTCGCAGACGAAGGGGCCGCCCCCGTTGCGCCCGTTGGTGTCGTAGCCCTCGACGATGCCGCCGATCAGGAACGACGGGTCCATGCCCATGCGGTCGAGCATGGTGGCGACCATCGAGGACGTGGTGGTCTTGCCGTGCGTGCCGGCGACGGCGATGGTGACCGACCCCTTGCCCAGGGCCGAGAGCATCTTGGCGCGGGGCCAGATGGGGATGCCCAGCTCCTTGGCGCGCACGACCTCGGGGTTGGTGTCGGGGATGGCCGAAGAGGTGACCACGACTTCGGGAGCCAGGCGGTCGATGGTGGCCGCGTCGTGGCCGATCGTGACCTCGATGCCAGCGTCCTCGAGCTCGCGCACGTAGTGCGAGGCCTTGAGGTCGCTGCCGGTCACCTTGCAGCCGCGCTCGTGCAGCACGACGGCGATGCCGCTCATGCCGGCGCCACCGATGCCGATGAAGTGGGCGCTCGAGAAGTCGCTGGTGTTGGGAATGTCAGGCATGGTTCGCATCCTCCCCTGCCGCGTCGTCGGGTGATGCCGGGCGCGGGGCCCGGCCGTTCTGGTGATACTTTACCGCATGGCCCTCGCGCCCTCAGGCGCGCGCGGCCGTCTCCACCCGGTCTGCGAGGGCCGCGGCGGCCTGCTGGGCGCCCGTGCCGCGGGCGGCCGCGCGCATGGCGTCGAGACGTGCCGGGTCGTCGAGCAGCTCGAGCAAGGGACGAGCGAACAGGGCGTCGTCGTCGAGGTCGTCGTCGGCCACCATGATGGCCGCGCCCTCGTCGACGAGGTAGCGGGCGTTGGTGGTCTGGTGGTCGGCCGTCGCGAACGGGTAGGGCACGAGCACGCTCGGCACGGCAAGCGCCGAGATCTCGGCCACCGACGAGGCGCCGGCGCGCGAGACCACGAGGTCGGCACAGGCGAGCACGTCGCCCATGTTCGAGATGTAGGGCATGACGTGCCAGCGGGCGGCCTCCTCGGGCGTGAGGGCGAGCGCCTCGACCGCCTCGTCATGGCACTTCGCGCCCGTAGAGTGCACCACGTGCAGGCCCTCGCGCGAGAGCAGCTCGCCCTTGAGCCGGGCGACGGCCTGGTTGAGGTGGCGCGCCCCGAGGCTCCCGCCAAAGACGAGCAGCACGCGGGCGTCGTCGGGGATGCCCAGCGAGGCGCGGCCGGCCGCCGCGTCGGATGAGATGACGCTGGCACGCACGGGGTTGCCCGTCACGACCAGCTCGGCGCCCTTGGCCTCGGCCTTGGCGAAGGCGGGCAGCGCGGCCGGGAAGGCGACGCAGACGGTGCGGCACTGGGTCGAGGAGACCTTGTTCGCGAGACCCGGCACGGAGTTCTGCTCGTGGATGAGGCAGGGCACGCCATGCGCGTGGCACCAGCGGATGAGCGGCAGCTCGACGTAGGCGCCAAAGCCTATGGCCACGTCCGGGGCGCCGTCGGCGGAGAAGACCTTCCCCAGCCTGCGCTCGGCCCTGGCCATGCGCACGAGCGCCTGGACGAGCGTCCAGGGGCGCGAGCGGTCGAAGCCCGAGACGCTCATCTCGCAGAAGTCGAAGCCCGCCTCGGGCACGAGGGTTGCTTCCAGGCGCGTTGGCTGGCCGTAGAAGGTGACGTGGTGGCCGCGGGAGCGCAGCTCCTCGGCGAGGGCGAGGGCGGGGTTGATGTGCCCGGCCGTGCCGCCTGCCGCAATGGCCACCTCGAGGACGTCGTTGCTCACTTGTTCCTCCTCCTGTCGTTGAGGGGCACCGAACGGGAGCCGCCGCGCAGGCGCTCCGCGGGCGAGGGCCCGAGGTCGATGCGCTCGCGCCCGCCGCGGGGGTTGCCCCCGTCGAGGACCTTGAAGACCGGCGCCGGCGACGGCCCGCCCTCGCGGACGGTCATCTGCCTGCGGCGCACGTCGTGCTCGGTCTCGGGCAGGGAGCTCGACCGCGACACCGAGACCATGAGGCCAACCAGCATGAGCGAACTCATGATGGCCGAGCCGCCGTAGCTCACGAAGGGCAGGGGCTTGCCCGAGAGCGGGAACAGCCCCAGGACCCCCATCACGTTGATGAACAGCTGGATGCCCAGGAGCGAGGCGGCGCCGGCCGAGACGAGCGTGCCGGTGAGGTCGGGGGCGTAGCGGGCGATGCGATAGCCCGCCCAGATGATCACCGCGAAGAGGAGCAGGACGCCGAGCGTCCCCACGAGCCCCAGCTCCTCGCCGATGATGGCGTAGATGAAGTCGTTGTGCGCCTCGGGCAGGTAGGCGTACTTCTGGCGCGACAGGCCCAGCCCCACGCCCGTGAGCCCCCCGCTGCCAAAGGCGTAGAAGCCCTGGATGAGCTGGTAGCCGTTGCCGAAGGGGTCCTTCCAGGGGTCGAGCATGGTGAGGATGCGCAGGCGCGAGTACTCGTCGCCCAGCGCGATGACCAGGGCCACGATGCCCGCGCCCGCGATGACGGGGATGGTGTAGGCGATCGGGAAGCCCGCGAGGATCGCCATGACGAAGACCGTGGCGCCGATGATGAGGGTCGTGCCCTTGTCGGGCTGGATGACGATGAGCAGAAGCGGGATGCCGACGCCGACCGCCATCATGCCGACGGAGCGCTCGAAGCTGTACGCACCCTCCTCGAAGATGGACTGCAGGAGGCTGGCGGCCATGAGGATGACGACCGGCTTGGCGAACTCAGAGGGCTGGAAGCGGAAGCCCGCGATCTCGACCCAGCGCG
>SUUD01000125.1 GCA_015062715.1 Olsenella sp.
CCCCAGGAGGCCCTGCTCTTCCACCGCTCCATCCGCGAGAACATCGCCTATGGCCGCCCCGACGCCACCGAGGACGAGATCCGCGAGGCGGCGCGGCTGGCCAACGCACTCGAGTTCATCGACCGGCTGCCCGCGGGGCTCGACACCATGGTGGGCGAGCGCGGCGTGAAGCTCTCCGGCGGCCAGCGCCAACGCGTTGCCATCGCCCGCGCGATCCTCGCCGACTGCCCCATCCTGGTGCTCGACGAGGCCACCAGCGCCCTCGACAGCGAGTCCGAGGCCGCCGTGCAGGGCGCGCTCGAGAACCTCATGGCCGACCGCACGTCGCTGGTGGTGGCCCACCGCCTCTCGACCGTCGCCGCCCTCGACCGCATCGTGGTGCTGGAGGACGGTGCCGTCGTGGAGGACGGCACCCATGCAGAGCTGTCCCAGGCGGGAGGGGTCTACGAGACGCTGTGGGACCGCCAGACCGGCGCGTTCCTGGAGACGGTGGAGTAGGGCGACGCGCCCCTACCCCTGCATGCTCCCGTAGGCGCCAAGGCACGCGACGCCCTGGATGCCCGAGATGCGCTCGATCTCCTCGCTTGAGAAGCCGACCTCGCGGGCAAGCTCGACCACGTAGCGATACCGGCCCAGCGCCGAGCCCTCGGGCCGGTCGTGCACGCTCACCAGCTCGGTGCCGTCCACACACACCTCCTCGAGCAGCGCCGGCAGCTCGTCGGCTGAGATGCTTGCCACGAGCGTGAGCCGGTCGTACCCCTCGAGCCCATTGGGCGTGCGCGACACCACGTAGAAGCGCGTCACGTTTGCCTCGGACTGCGAGACGTTCTCCTGGAGGACCTCCAGGCCATAGAGGTCGGCGGCACCTGGCGCGGCGATGGCTGCCACCGTCCGGTCGGCCCCCTCCGCCACCTCCTGGGCCGCGGCGGCCGTGCTGGGCCTCTCCACGCGCTCTGCGCCGGGCAGGTTCTCGTCAAGCCACGCGGCGCTCTGGGCAAGGCCCTGCTTGTGGGAGTACACGGTCCCCACCTGCGCGAGGTCGGTCCCCGGAAGGCCCATGAGGGTCTGGCGGATGGGCAGCACCACCTCGCCAACCACCGACACGCCCTCCGTGGTCAGCAGGGCGTCGATGTAGTCGGTCACGGGACCGCCCAGGGTGTTCTCCTGCGGGATGACGGCATAGGCAGCCGAGCCGTCCGTCACCAGCTCGAGCGCCTGGGCAACGGTCTCCTGGGCAAGGAGCTCGTCGTTGTCGCCAAAGAAGAGCTTGGTGGCCTCCTCGGTGTAGGTGCCGGCAGGCCCCAGGTAGGCGACGGACGTCACGTCGGCGACCTCGGCGTCCGCGGCGGGTTCCTCCATGTCGGCGGGGACGTCCTGCCCCTGCGCGCAGGCGGCCAGCGGCAGACAGAGGACGGCCGCCAGGAACGTCGTCACGATGAGGGCAAGCGTGCCCGATGCCTTCTCGGCCATGTCATCCCCCTCCCAGGGAAGTCTGATGTGGCATACATCCTATACCTTGCCAGCAGGAGCAGGGGCTGTGTGCTACCTTCTAGGCACCGAACGCGGGGGTGGCCATGGACCGAGACGTCAGACGACTGAGGAGCGCGCTTACCATAAGCAGCGTCGCCTTCATCACCCTCGGCGCATGGGGCATCCTCAAGATGGTCGGCCTTCTGTTCGTGAGCCCCGACAGCCTGAGGGACCTGCTCAGGGTGACGATGGGAGACGCGGTGGACGGCCCGCACGCCCTTGGGGCAAGCACGTTCGTCCTGTCGTTCATCCTTGGAATCGGCTTCATCGTACGCCTGGTCGTGGGCCTCGGCGCCTTCGCGGAGGGCAGGGGCAGGAACCGGGGCTGGCTCTATGTCGTCATCGCCGCCCTCATGCTCGTAGGCAGGCTCAACGGGATAATCCAGCCCATCATCGTCTCCCACAGCATGTCCTCACTCGTCGACACGTTCATCCCCGGCATCACCGAGATCGCCTCGACGATCGCGCTTGCCGACATGACGATATCGGCAATACGCCTCAAGCTCCTCACCCGAGCGAGTCGCGAGGGGAGGTAGGCGCGTGCAGGAGGACTTCCACTACTACGCAACCTACTGCGCGGCACACCTCGCGGGGCACTCGCATGAGGAGGGCCTCGAGATATGCCATGCCGCCCAGCTGGTCGACCTCTGCTCGAGGACGCTCCTCGCCAAGCTCGGCGCCCCGCTCGCCGCGGCGACCACCCAGCTGCAGCTGGAGCTCATGGAGGCGCGGACCGACATCCTGGGCCTCCAGGACATCGTCCGCATCTGGTCCTCGTTCCACTTCCTCCCCCACGACCTCGCGGCCGACCCCGGCAGGGGCGGCAGGCGCTACAAGAACAAGTACCGCCTCATCTGCAGGCCCAACGGCGAGCTGGTGAGGGAGACCGTCGAGCTTGCGCGCGGACAGGGGACGCAGGCCTGCGGCATCGCCATGCACGTGCTGGCCGACACCTGGGCGCACCAGTACTTCGCCGGCGTCCCCTCGCTCGTGATCAACAACACCAACGCGCACTTCTTCGAGCTGGTCGGTCCGTCCGATGCCCCCGAGCGTCGCAGGATATCCTTCCGACACAGCCCCTCTGCCCCGGACGACCTCGAGCACGGCCTGTTCACCAGCAGCCTCTACCAATCCGACGAGAACTCGATCATGAACCTCGGGCATGGCCGGGCTGGCCATCTCCCCGACTACAGCTATGCCCGCTATGCCTACCTGCCCGCCTGGGCCGACTACGAGGAGGTCGTCAAGGACAACCCCTCGGACTACTGGCATGCCTTCTGCCAGATGGTCCACGCCATGAGGTGCCTGCGGGAGGGGACGCCCTTCGAGGTCGGGACCTACGACACGGAGCTGGTCGGGCCATGGGAGCAGCAGATCCGCCCCATCCTCGCCAAACGGCAGCTCGACGCCTGCGAGGACTGGCGGGCCCTGGGAGAGCGCATGTCCGGGCATGCCATCCCCGCGTTTGACATCGAGCTGCACCAGCGGGAGTACCTGGAGGCCCCGGCAGGCGCCAAAGACGACACCTACCTCGGGCGCTTCATACTGGCGGCGCTTGCCCAGAAGAGCATGGTCACCAACAGGATCCACCGCTCGGGCAACCTCCTCGCCGGCTTCTCCGTGGACTTCGAGCGGCAGGGGCTCAAGGGGATGCGGGACTTCTTCGCCCTTGTCCGGCGAGCGGGCAGGGAGGTGGGGCCATGAGCAAGGCGCAGCGCGTCCGTGCCGTCCTGGGCGGCCTTCTCATGCTCCTCGCCGCCGCGGCCATGGCCCTGTCCCCCGACAAGGGCTACCGCATCGTCATCTTCGTCCTTGGCCTCGTCCTATTCTTTGGCGGCCTGGGAAGACTCGTGTACTTTGTCACCATGGCACGGCACATGGTCGATGGCAGGCGGTCGCTCTACACGGGCGCGCTCTTGCTCGACGTGGGCATCCTCGCGCTCAACCTCAGGTCGCTGTCCCAGACCTACGTCCTGCTCTACCTGCTGGTTGGCTACCTGTTTGCGGGGCTGGTGTCCTTCCTGCGGGCGCGCGAGGCCAAGTCCTATGGATCGCGCGCATGGCGGCGGACCCTTGTCGTGGGAATCGTCGACGTCGCCATCGCGGTCCTGTGCGTCGCCTTCATCGGCTCGCCGCGCGTGGCCGTCTGGCTCTACTGCGCGGGCCTGGCCTGGTCGGCCTGCGAGCGGATCGCGTCGGCCTTCCGCAAGACGGCTATCGTGTACATTGCATAAGGGAATGTGGCCACCACCCATCGAGCCATCGGCCTCGGCCGGTCAACTGCCTCTAAGGAGCTCAACGCATGAAGTCCCTCGTCACCAAGTATCCGCTGCTCTTTGGCTTCATCCTCTTCTTTGCCGCCATGGTGGCGGCCGTCCCCGTCATGTTGGTCCTGAATCTGGCCGGTCTCCCAAGTGATGCCGCCGGTGCGGTTGGACGGATCGTCGTTGGCCTGGCGCTGCTCCTCGTCCTTCGCTCCCTCATCGCCTGGGACAAGTCGCTCTCGGGCCTGGGCCTGGCGATTCCCGTGCTGGTGATCGTCGCCTGGAACGTCGTGTACCACCTCATGAGCGGGTTTGGGTTCGCTGACGCCTCGGCGATTCCTGGCGCCGTCCTGCTCGGCCTTGCGCCAGGAATCTTCGAGGAGGTCATCTTCCGCGGGGCCACCATCGGCGCGATGCGGGAGGCAGGCAAGGGCCCGTGGTACACCCTCGTGGCGTCATCCGCGCTGTTCGCGGTGGTACATCTCACCAACGCGGCCGGCATGGACCTGCCCAGCGTGCTCGTGCAGGTGCTCTACTCGCTCGTCGTGGGGCTGCTGCTCGGCGCCATCTACCTCAGGAGCGGCGACATCGTCACGCCCATCCTCGCCCACGCCGCCATCGACATCAGCAACCAGGTGTTCGCGGCCCATCCCACGACGACCAGCGTGCCCATGCTCGCGGCCTTCGTCGTGGTGCTGGTCGTCGAGTGCGCCTACGCGCTGTGGCTTGCCAAGGGGCTCGCGCGGGACGGGGAATAGGCCCCCTACCAGCCCTTGACGAAGGCGACCACGTTCTGGTCGTCGTCGCGCACATACGACAGGTCGTCGGTCATCCGCTTGACCATGAGGATGCCCAGGCCGCCGATCTTCGCCTCCTCGACCGACGCCGGGGTCGGCGGGTCGATGTGGTCGAGCAGGTCGAAGGGTGCCCCGTAGTCGCTCAGGCTCACGGTGAGGGAGCTGGGGTTCGCGTTGTAGATGTACTCGATCGTCGCCGTGCCCGGCCCCTCCTGGCCGCGATAGGCGTAGTTGCAGATGTTGACGAAGAGCTCCTCGAGCACGATGTCGAGCTGGTTCTGCGTGGGCAGCGGACACGAGCGGCCACGCAGCGCCTCGTGCACGAAGTCGAGGATGACCTCGAGCTGGTCGGTCGTGGCGGGCACCGTGAGGCTGCCCGTCGCCTGCGGCGCGACGCCGTACTCCAGGGCGAGCATCGTGATGTCGTCGGACTGCTCGGTGCCAGACGACCAGCGCGCGATCTCTGAGCGGAGCGCGTCGATCAGGGGGCGCGGATGCAGGCTGGCATGCTTCGCCAGGAAGCCCTCGAGGCGCTTGTCGCCATACTGCTCGCCGTCGGCGCTGAACGCCTCGTTCACGCCGTCGGTGTACAGGATCAGCTCGTCACCGGGGCAGAGCGTAATCGTCGAGCTGCGGTACCTCGCGGTGTCGAAGGTGCCCAGGAACATGCCCCCGCGGGTCTTGAGCCACTGCCAGGTGCCGTCGTGGCGCAGGAGCGGCGCGTTGTGGCCGCCGTTGACGTAGGTGAGCACCCCGGTGTCCCAGTCGAGGGACGCCGCCCATACCGTGACGAACATGCTCGCGTCGTTGCCCTGGCACAGGTGCCAGTTGGCCGTCTCGACGGCGGCGGCGAGCGTCATGCCGCTCGACATGTAGCTGGCGAGCTCGGCCTTGGCGGCCATCATGAACAGGCTTGCGGGAATGCCCTTGCCCGACACGTCGGCGATGAGGAAGCCCAGCGTGTGGTCGTCGATGAGGAAGAAGTCGTAGAAGTCCCCTCCCACCTCGCGCGCGGCGTTCATGGAGGCGTAGATGTCGAAGGCGCCCACGTCGGGGAAGGGCGGGAAGGTGCGCGGCAGCGCGCTCTCCTGGATCGTGCGCGCGTAGTCGAGCTCCTGGTCGATGCGAGAGGCCTCGGCCTCGATGGCCCCGCGCAGGGACCCCACCATGGTGTTGATGTCATCCGAGAGGGAGATGAACTCGGCGTTGTCCCTCACGTCGACCTCGGCCTGGAGGTCGCCTTGGGTGATCTGCCCCAGCGTCTCGTTGACCTTGAGGACGTTCTCGACGACCTCGCCGCGGATGAACAGGTAGACCGCGATGAAGATCAAGGCGAAGACGATGACCTCCATGAAGGCCATCACCAGGAATGAGACGTCACGCCCGAGCTCGGCCTCGCTCACCGGCTGCAGGGCAAAGAGCTGGTACCCCTCCACGAAGCCGCACACGGCATAGTAGCGCTCGTCCATGAAGTCGCAGATGAAGACCGAGCCCTCCGGCACCGTCGTCGACGTCACGGACAGCGAGGCGACGTCCTCGTCGGTGGGATGGAGGTCGGAGCGCGTGCCCACGACATTGCCCCCCGGAGTCAGCACCACGAGGGCGCCGTTCTGCCC
>SUUD01000126.1 GCA_015062715.1 Olsenella sp.
AGGGCGTGGGCGAGCTGGTCCGCCTCAACCATGGCAACTTCGACCTCAACGCCTACTGCGCCGAGGTCATCAGCACCTGGGAGCGCGAGCTCGACATCGACGGGGTGCGCCTCGACGTTGCCTACTGTCTGGACCGGGGCTTCCTGGGCTACCTGCGCCAAATCTGCGACGAGCTCTCGGCCAAGCGCGGGCAGAAGTTCCTCATGCTGGGCGAGACCATGTTTGGCGACTACAACCTCTGGATGGGTGACGAAGCCTGCGACACCGTCACCAACTACGAGGCTTACAAGGGACTTTGGTCGTCGTTCAACTCCGCCAACATGCACGAGGTCGCCTACGCGCTCGAGCGCCAGAGCGGCCCGCACCCCTGGGACCTCTACCCCACTCGCCACCTGCTCAACTTCGTCGACAACCACGACGTGCCCCGCATTGCCACCAAGCTGGATGACGCACGGCAGCTCAAGCCGCTGTACGGCCTGCTCTTTGGCATGCGAGGCGTGCCCGCCGTCTACTACGGCAGCGAGTGGGGCATCCAAGGCGAGAAGCTACCCGGCGACCACGAGCTGCGACCTGCGGTGGACTCCCCCGAGTGGAACGACCTCACCGACTGGATCGCCGCGCTCGCACGCGCCCGCTCTGGTAGCGAGGCTTTGGTGTGGGGCGGCTACGAGCAGCTTGCGGTGGCGCCAAGGCAGCTGGTGTTCCAGCGCGCGAGCGAGCACGAGCGCGTCATCGTGGCCATCAACGCCGCAAACGAGCCGGCGACCATGCACTTCGACGCCCGCTGCGGTCGCGCCACCGACCTCATCACGGGAGAGGGACACGACTTTGGTGGCGGGTCCGAGCTGGCACCCCTATCGGCCACGTTCTGGCGCTGCGAACGGTAGTGATTTATCGCTCCATTGCACTAAAGTCACGAGTTGCGGGGCAATCTGGGGCCAAAACCTCTTCCCTCACGAATCTGAGAGAGAGTCTTTCTGGGGTTTTGTCTCAATCCCGATGGGATCGCGACCGCCACCCCCTCCATTTTTCCCGCAACTCGTGACTTTAGTGCAATGGAGTCGACCTTTGAGCGAAAACCCGTCCTTAGACACGCCTAATTGGTTCACAATCCGCCTTAGGCTGTCTAGAGAGGGGGCATCATGGGTAGGTTGGACGGCAAGGTCGCCATCATCACCGGTGCCGCGAGCGGCATTGGCAAGGCCACGACCAAGAAGTTCGTCGACGAGGGCGCCCGGGTGTGCATGGTCGACCTCAAGCGCGAGGCAATCGAGGCGTCCGCGGCAGACCTTGCCCTGCCAGAGGGTTCCTATGTGGTGGCACCCGCCGACATCACCAACGAGGAACAGGTCAAGGGGGCCATCAAGACCTGCGTCGACACGTTTGGGACCGTCCACGTCACCTGCAACATCGCCGGTCGCGGAGGCTCGGGCTTCTCCGTGAGCGAGTACACGGTCGAGATGTTCCGCAACGTGCTCGACGTCAACGTGGTGGGCACCTTCATCATGATCCGCAACGTCCTGCCCATCATGCAGGCCCAGGGCGAGGGCGTCATCCTCAACACCTCCTCCGGCGACGCCACCGCGGCCTACGCCTACGAGATCGGCTACTCCGCCTCGAAGGCCGCCGTCAAGCAGATGACCCGCAACATCGCCAACGAGTGCGGCGAGGGCGGTCGCATCCGCTGCTGCTCGGTCTCGCCCGGCTGGGTCCGCACGCCCATGAGCGCCAAGGCCATCGCCAACCTGGCCAACCAGGACTTCGACGACACCAATGAGATGGGCGACTTCGGCCCCCTGGGCCGCATGGTCGAGCCCGAGGAGGTCGCCGACCTCTTCTGCTTCCTGGCATCGGACGAGGCACGCACCATCAATGGCATCGACGTCATGATCGACGGCGGCAAGACGCTGGGCAAGGCGTAGGACGTGGGCATAGACGAGCAGGTCATAGCCGCAGCCGCGGAGTACGCCCGTGCGGCCTTTGCCGGCGACTCGTCGGGGCACGACTATGCCCACACCCTGCGCGTATGCCGCATGGCTGTGCGGCTTGCCCATGTGGAGGGGGCAGATGAGGGCATCGCACGGCTGGCAGCGCTGCTCCACGACGTGGACGACCGCAAGCTCTCGCCAAACACGCACGAGTCGCTCGCTCGAGCGCGTGAGTTCATGTCCAACGCCGGCGTTGACGACGATACTGCCGAGCAAGTCTGCCAGATCATCCGCGAGGTGTCGTTCAGGGGAAGCGACTCGGTGATGCCCTCGACCCTCGAGGGCCGCTGCGTGCAGGACGCCGACCGCCTCGACGCCTTGGGAGCCATTGGCGTGGCGCGGACCTTCGCCTATGGCGGGGCGCATGGCCGCTCGCTCCACGACCCAGACGAGCCCCCGACGCTGGACATGGACGACGAGCAGTATCGCCAGCGTACGTCCACCTCGCTTAACCACTTCTACGAGAAGCTCTTCCTGCTCAAGGACCTCATGGGAACCGCGTCGGGGCGTGCCATCGCGGAGCGGCGCGACGCCTTCATGCACGCGTTCGTGGACGAGTTCCTCGCCGAGTGGGACGGCGAGCGATAGGGAGCGAGCGGAATGTCCGCAGCGTATGGCTTCTTCACGCCAGAGCCCGTGCTCTATCACGGGCATGCGACGGGCTTCGCGCTGTTTGGCGCGGGGCACGTGGCCTCACTCGTGCTGAGCGCCGCCCTGGTAGCAGCTCTGGTCGCTCGCTACCTGCGTCTGCCGCAGGCCGCCTGCGGCCCCTCCCCCGCCAGGCGCCACCAGCTGCTGGCCGTGTCCGGCACGGCCGTGGCCGTCCTTGTCGCCAAGGACCTGTGGTACATGGCGCTCGGCATGTTCGAGCCGCTCTTCTGGCCCCTGCACGTCTGCAACCTCTGCGAGCTGGTCGCGCTGGGCCACGCCCTCTCCCCCACCTCGCGCCTGGGCGGACGCCTGGCCGACCTGCTCTTCTGCTGGGGCATACCGGGCTGCCTGGCAGCGCTGCTCCTTCCCGGCTGGGCCTACTACTGCCCCGCCTGGAGCCTGGCCTCGGCCTGCGGATTTGTCGAGCATGCGTTGGTGCTCTCGTGCGCGCTGTGCGTCCTGGTCGGCGGGGACTACGCACCACGCCCACGCCGTTTCTGGTTTCCGCTCGCCACGAGCATCGCCTGCGGAGCGCTCTTCCGCGCGGTCAACCCCCTGCTGGGCACCAACTTCTTCTTCGTGACCAACCCGACCGCTGCGGGTGGTCCCGGCCCCTGGCTGCTCGCCACCCTGGGCGACCCGGGCTTTCTTGTGGGATACCTGCTTTTGGTCGCCGCCGTCTGGGCCGTGGCCTACGGCATCTGGCATGCTATGGCACGACGACACAGCCGAGAGGAGCTCCATGCCTGACATGCGCCTTACCACCATGGACGACTTCGAGACCGTCCGCAGGCTCTATGCCGACGTCATAGCCCGCCAGGCGCTCGACACCTACACGCCCAGCTGGACCGAGGGCGTGTATCCCGCCGACGAGGACCTTCGCGGCCGCATCGAGGCTGGCGAGCTGTACCTGGGATTCGACGGAGACCAGCCGGTCGCCGCGGTCGTGCTCACGCGCGAGGAGGACCCCGAGTACGTTGGTGCCCCCTGGCCCAGTGACGCGGTCGACGACGAGGTGAGCGTCATCCACCTGCTGGCGGTCCACCCCAGCGCACGTGGCAGGGGGCTGGGCACCGAGGTGGTGCGCTGGTGCATCGACACCGCCCGTGGCTGGGGCAAGAAGGCAATCCATCTGGACGTGGTCCCCGGCAACCTGGCGGGATCGCGCATCTATGTCGCCTGCGGCTTTGACCTGGTCTTCCACCACATGGTCCACTACGAGGACCTGGGGGACACCAACCTCGAGATGTACGAACTGGTCCTGTAGGGGTCCCGACACGCACCGGGCGTCAGGCGTCAGCCCCTGACCGTGTACCTGCAGTACCTGTCGGACCAGGCCTCGTCGTAGTAGACGCCGCCCTCGGTCATCTGGCAGCGGTCGCAGAGGTCGCGGGCCACCTCGAGGATGACGCCGCGCAGCTCGACCTCGTCCCACTCAGGGCCGATCGCGCCGATGCCCAGCAGCGCACCGACGATGTTTCCGCAGATGGCGGCCGTCGAGTCGCTGTCACCGTCGTGGTTGGCCGCCGAGATGACGGTCTCGGCAAAGCTGTCCGCATGCCTCAGGGCCGAGAAGACCGCAATGGCCAGGGCCTCCTCGCCCACCCAGCCCTCGCCCAGCTGGAGGATGCACGGCTGGTCGGGCTCGTCACCAGCGGCCAGCTCCATCGCCCGCTCGAGCAGCTCGGCCTGGCAGGCCGCGTCCTCGGGCTCGTCCGAGAACCACCCGGGAAGCCCGCGGATGCAGTCGCGCACGATGCCCTCGAGCGCCGCCCGCGGGTCCGCCTCCCCCTCCACGACCTCGAAGGCACAGCGATTGACGAGGTAGCACAGGGCCCCGGCGGGAATCCACCCCAGCGGATGCCCATGGGTAAGGGCCGCCATCTCGGCACCCTCGCGCACGAATTCACGCACTCGGGCATCGTCCCAGCCGGTAACCGACTCGCCGGGGAAGAGGCCCCATGGTGCCACGCGCATGACGCCGCCGCACCCCTTGCTGTCGTTGATGCGAGACTCGATGCTGCCACCGCCCCCGGCATAGAGGGCATTCAGGCAGGTGTTGCCCGGTGCGCGGCTCACGTGCAGCTCGTTGATGTCGAGCAGCCACGAAATGCCGGGGTTTCCGATGTCGCCCCAACTCTGCGTGGCCAGCCAGTCCAGGTAGGCGCTGTTCACGTAGGATGCCGGCCGGGCCGCGCCCCCTGCCAGCCTGCGATGCGAGTCCCCCACCAGCAGCCCCACGGCCGTGAAGAGCGTCATCTGGGTGTCGTCGGAGAAGCGCGCCGGGGACGCGTCGAACGCACGAATGCCGTCCGCGCCATATTCCTCGACGATCCGCTCATACGAGCTGAACTCGACCGCGTAGCCCAGGGCGTCGCCTATGGCTCCGCCCAGAAGGCAGCCCTGGTATTTGCCCAGATAGCGCTCGTTCTGGTCGATGCGCTCGTAGGCACCAAGTAGTTCGATTGCCTGGCGGTACTTCTCGACGCGGTCGATGTCGGCCTGGGCTGGCTCGCCGTCAAGGCGGGAGAGGTCGGAGTTGTGGGCCAGGTCGGCCAGCTTGACCCTGCGGGCGACCCTGTTTGGCGCAAGGCGCCGCACGTAGTCCAGATAGGGCACGGCAGGCACGTGTGTCATGAGGCGAAGGGTGTCCACGTATGCGGCGGGGATCCCCGCCGCGATGAGGTCGTCCGGGCCAAGGTCCGTGTCCTCCATCACGTCGTGCAGGAGCGCAACGCAGACCTCGTGCTCGGTCCCCATCTGCTCCGCCAGGTGGAAGGGGTGGAACACGTAGGGCAGGCCCGACTTGTCCACCTGATCCTTGTGGGCATCGAAACAGAGCCTGAGCGCAGCCTTGGTTGCGGGGGTGTAGAGCATGGGGCCTCCCTCTCACGTCGTCACCTTGATGATAGCAAGCGAGGTGGACGGCGAATGTTGCCCGAAACCGGCGCTTTTCGCGCACAACCCCTTTTTCTCGCACAACCTCGTGGCGTTTGCGCAGGTAACAGTATTCCGTTATTGATTCTCCCCTGGTTGTGTGCGAAAGTGCCTCGCCGCCAATCATGCGCTACCATCATGAGCCGCAAGGAGCGACGGAACGGGGGCAAATCATGGGAACGGACGTCATCGACCTCGCGGACGAGCGCATCCGTCGCGGCGACCACATCGTGCGCGGCACCACGGCCGACGGCATGGTCCGCGGCATTGCCATCACGGCCCGCGCCACCGTGCAGGAGGCCCACGACCGCCACCATACGAGCCCGCTCGTGAGCGCCGCGCTGGGCAGGCTCATGATGGCTGGCCTGATGATGGGCGCCATGTCCAAGAACGACGACGAGCTCATCACCCTCACCGTGCGCGGGGATGGCCCCGTGGGAGGCCTCACCGTCACTGCGAACAACCACGGGCAAGTCAAGGGCTTTGCCAACCATCCCAACGTATGGCTGCCCTCCAAGGTGCCGGGGCACCTGGACGTGGGCGGCGGCATTGGGGCGGGCACGCTCTCGGTGGTCTTTGACCAGCCGGGCGTGGTTCCCTATTCCAGCCAGGT
>SUUD01000004.1 GCA_015062715.1 Olsenella sp.
ACGCAGATCCTCCATGCGCGCCCACTCCATGTCGCAGCGAATGTTCGCCTTGATGCAGCGGTCCCAGTCGAGCCGGTCGAGCACGCGGATGTGACTGCCGTAGGCCTCGGGACGGGCGAGAAGCTGCTCGGCGGTGGCGCCAAGGTGATAGGCGGTGCCATCCTCCTCGTCGGCGCCGGGGTCGACGTCGAGGTCGTAGACGCACAGGACGCAGTCGGGGACGTCGCGCAGGAAGTCGGCCACGTCGTTGATCAGCCCCACGTCGAGGACCTCCACGTGCACGAGCTCGCCGTCGACGTAGATCATCTGCCCGTTGACGAAGGCACCGGTGCGCCAATGGGTGTCGTCTGGCCCAAAGATCCAGCGCATGGCCGCAGGCGGACGGCCCGTCACGGGGGCAAATCGCACGCCGGATTCGAGCAGGTGGCGTATCGCCCCCAACGCATGTCCGCTCACGGAGGTCCCGGCTGGCATGAGGGTGTTGTCGAGGTCGGTCGCCACGAGCCTGATCATGTGCTGTCCTCCCGTGATGTGCCTTGGCGTCTCAGGCACCCATGATAGTGCAAGCCGTCCCGGGCGCCCCGCCCCACCAGCAGCGCAGAACCGTGCGATAATCGACGGGCACAGCGACCGCATCCGTCACGAGGAGCCCCTCCATGCGCAAGCCAGAACCCGAGCTGGACGCCTCCGGCTTCGTCCTGCTGGGTGACTTCGTCCCCAGCATCGTCCAGGAGATTCGCTACTACTCGACGTACAACTTCATCGGGGACCGAATCGACGGCTACGAGGAGCCGGTGGCGCTGTGCTCGCGCGAGGCGGCCCGTGCCCTCAAGGTGGCGGCGGCCGAGCTCGCGGTGCAGGGCTATCGCATCAAGGTCTTTGACGCGTACCGCCCGGCCACGGCGGTCAAGCACTTCGTGCTCTGGGGCATCGAGGACACCGACCAGCGCATGAAGCAGTACTTCTACCCGCAGATCGACAAGACCGACACCTTCAAGCTGGGCTACATCGCCGCCCGCTCGAGCCACAGCCGCGGCAGCGCCATCGACCTCACGCTGCTGGACATGGCGACCGGCAAGGAGGTCGACATGGGCACGCCGTTCGACCTCTTCGACGAGTCGTCGCACCCCACCAGCGCGAGCGTGACGGACGAGCAGCGCGAGAACCGCATGCTCCTGCAGCACGCCATGGTCCGCGCGGGCTTCGAGCCCTACGAGTGCGAGTGGTGGCACTTCATGCTCGGGGACGAGCCCTACCCCGACCGCTACTTCGACTTCCCGGTCTCGGCGGCAAGCGTGCGCGCGTAGGGGCCAGGCGGCGCCCAGCTACACCATACGAAGAAACAGCGCGATGATCCAGATGTAGCAGATGGTCTTGGGAAGCATGAGCATGCCCATCATGGGCTTCTCGCGCGCCATGAGCACGACGCCCATGTAGCAGGCAAAGCTGGCCGTCACGAGTGCCGCCATGGGCCAGCTGCCGTACCAGGCGACGAGATACCACACGGTGACGATGCCCATCGCCACGAAGGGGACGTTGCGCAGGATGCCCCACGTCTGGCTGCCTACCCCGTCAAACCAGCGGTTCTGCGGGAAGAGGCAGAGGGCCACCCGCAGGGCGGCGAGCACGACGAGGACAAGCCGAACCGTGCCCGCCCAGTTGGGCAGGTCATGTGCCGCGGTGACGGGCATCAGCCGGGCGGCGTCGAAGAGCAGCACGTAGAACACGGTCATGGTGATGGACGACACGAGGTTGCCCAGGCCGAGCCAGAAGTGCTGGCTCCGCTCCTCGTCCTCGCTGCGGGCGGCGCCGCGGACGTTGCCCAGGATGCGGGGAACCAGGTGGAAGGCGTCACCGCAGCCAAGCAGGAGCGTCATGGCGGCGCAGGTCGAGGCGAGCCCGCCGGCCTGCCCGGTCCGCCTCGAGAGGAAGACGATGCTCGCCACCAGCGCATAGAGCAGGTAGCCAATGCTGAAGGCGCTTTCTCCGATGCGCATGCCCAGGGGCTTGTCTTTCTTCATGTCGCCCTCCATAACCCGCGGATGACGTCGCTGCTTGGCGGCCGACACTATAGCGCGCCCGCCTGCCGTCCTGCCGGGTCGAAGCGCCACACGGTGTAGTGCTGGTGGCACTGGTAGACCTTGATCTGGTACCCGCGCGCGTTCTGGTACGTGTAGAAGGTGCCCTCGTCGACCTGGGTCCAGCCGGGCCGCCCCACGTACCACCAGGTGTCGCCGTTGTCCGACATGTGGATGACGGTGACCGGGCGGGTGACCTGCGCCTCGACCGCCTCGATGAAGCGCTTGAGGATGCTGGGGTCAAACGGGTTGAAGAGGTAGAAGTCGGTGTAGGGGGAGAGGTCGTGCTCGAGCACGTTGCCCTCCACCACGTGCAGGTTGTCGTACTTGGCGCTCCACGAGCGCGCGACGGCGGCCGCCTCGGGGTCTAGCTCGATGCCGGTCACCTGGCCGGGAAGGCCCTGCCACAGCCAGTACGCGAGCACACGGCCCGTGCCGCAACCCACGTCGAGCAGGCGCGTCCGACTGGTGGGGTCGAGCTTTCCCAGCAGTTCGCGCAGGACAAAGTAGAAGGTGGGCGACGAGCTGTGGGCGCCCTTCTCGGCAAGGCGCGGCTCGTCGGGGGCGAAGAGCGACCTCCCGCAGATGGCGTGGTCGATCTCGATGTCATGCGCGACGAGGTCTGCCTCCGAGCAGACCAGGCGCTCCTTGCCCCTTGCCATCTTGGCAGTCCCTTTCTCGTTCGTGGCGTATGCTCCGCTCTGGCTGTGGGGCAGTGCTGCGCAGACGTCCCTAGAAGGATTCCCGGTCGGTCGAGCTGTTGTTGATGCTCGTGCCATCGACGTCGGGCGAGATTTCGTAGCTGTAGCCCGATTCGAGCTCGAAGGTCTCGCTTCCTCCGAAGTCGCACCGGAAGTAGGAGCCATCATCGCCAAACATGTCGTCCGTCCCAAACCACTCGTCGCCATGTGCCTCGTTCATGCGATAGGTCCCAGCCGGCAGATTGACCGTCGTCGAGTCATTGGGGGAGATGAACACGCTCCGCACCAGGGTGTCTCCGTCGTAGATCTTGTAGAAGGTGTTCGAGTCGTCGTTCTTGATGGTGAGCGGGACCGCGGTCGAGGGGTAGTCGGGGTTGCTGTAGACGGTGCCGCTGGACGGGAAGTCCTGAACGCATGCGGCGGCACGTTCGTCAAAGTCCGGAAGGCCCTCGTAGGACCGTCCGACAAGCGACGAGAAGAGCTTGTATGCGTCGTAGTAGCTGCCCTCCGAGAGGAGCGCCTCGGCCTGGTCGCATGTCACGTGGGCGTCGCACTCGAGCTGCAGGTCGGCGGCATCCTTGAAGCTGCTGCTGGCAAGCGGTGCCAGGGCCTCGCCTGCCTCGTTCCAACTGCCCAGCTCCATGAGGCCGACGGCGGTGTAGTAGACGGCGTTGCTGCGGCAGTTCTCGGCGGCAGACTTCGCGGCCTCCTCGTTGATGCGCTCATATGCTTGTGCCGCGGCATCCCAGGCGGCGGGGTCCTCGCCCGCCTTTGCCTCTTCGGCCTGGGCGGCAAGCCAGAGCCTGGCGCTCTCTGCCATCGAGGCGGCGTCCTCGTAGTCTCCCAGCTCAGTGAAGGCATCCGCTGCCTGTTGGTACGCGCCGCCGGCGTAGTACTCCAGGGCCTGCGCGTAGGCCTCGGCACGCTTTGTCGAGGTGACGTGGTAGGTGGCGGCACCCGCAAGCGCGAGGGTGACGATGACGCCGAGGACGATCGCCACGGGACTCAGCCGCCTGGGCTTGGCGGCCGTAGTTGCGTCGGGAGGAATCGAGGCGGCCTCATGCGGGACGGGTGAGGGCACCGACTCTGGTGCGGCTGGCACGGGCTCTGGCTCTGGAGCAACCTGCCTGGCGCCGCAGAACCTGCAGAAGTTGACGCCCTCTGCCAGTTCCCTCCCACACGAGATGCACTTCATGGTTAGGCCTCCGCAATCGTAGTTTGCCCTGGCTATGGGTACATGATAGGCGCCGTGGCCAGTCGCGAGACTGAATGGCTTCTGCAGACATTCCCAACGTGCATACTTCCTTCAGGAGCGGTCGATGGCTCGATTCGATGTCGAGGCTGCCAGACAAATGGGGAGAGTGACGTTGTGTTGAAGATGGGCAGGATGTGCGGTTTGTGCCGCCCATGGTGGTTCGTGCCCCATACTGTTCTGACACGGAAGAGCGTTGCCTGGGGAGGCCTATGGACGGCAAGACGCAAAACAAGGACGGCCTGCTCGGCAGGCTGCTGGCGCTCTTTCTTGCGACGTTCACCATCAGCGCGACGGCCAACTCCGGCTATGCCATCATCGCGGTGATGAAGGACGACTTCGTCAACAAGCGCAAGTGGTTCACCGAGGACGAGATGGCGGACTACATCGCCATCGTGCAGAGCGCGCCGGGCCCCATGGCGGTGACCTCGTCGATGGTGGTGGGCTACCAGAGCGCGGGCCTTCTGGGCTCGCTCGCCGCGGTGACCGGCGTCATCCTCCCGCCGTTTTTGGTCATGGTGCTCGTCACGGTATTCTACCAGGCCATCGTGAGCAACCCCTACGTCACCATCTTCATGCGGGGCATGCAGATTGGCGTGGTGGCGCTGCTGCTCGACATCTGCATCGGGCTCTTCCGCAACGCAACCAAGGAGCCGGGCGTCTATCCCTTCGTGGTCATGGTGCTCGCCTTCCTGTATGTGAGGTTCACGGGCTGCTCGATCATGTGGCTCGCGCTGGTCTGCGGCGTGGCAGGCGCCGCCAAGGCCCTGCTGGTCGGGAGGGAGGTCGAGTCCCATGAGTGAGGTGCGCCTCCTCCTTGCGGTCTTCCTAGCCTTCGTTCGCGTGGGCGCCCTCGCGTTTGGCGGGGCCTATGCCGCCATCCCCCTGGTCGAGCAGGAGGTCGTGGTCCGCAGCGGCTGGATGACCTACGCCGAGTTCATGGACCTGCTTGCCCTAGACGAGATAACCCCCGGGCCCATCCTCATCAACAGCGCCACCTTCGTGGGCATGAAGGTGGCGGGCATTCCCGGGGCCATTGCGGCCACGCTGGGCTGCATCGTGGTGCCGTGCGCGGTTGCCATGACCCTGCTGCTGATCTTTCGCAAGTACAAGGACACGCCCGTGGTCAAGACCATCGTGCTCTCGCTCAAGTGCATGGCGCTGGCGCTCATCGCCTCGACCATGGTCAAGCTGGGCGTGCAGGCCGTGGCACCTGACGCACCGTCCCTTGACGTGGTCTATGGCGCCTACGTGGCCCTGGTCATGTGCGGCGCCTTCTACCTGATCAACCAGCGTCATCTCAAGCCGCTCTACGTCATGTTGGGCTGCGGCGTGGTCAACCTGGTGGCGCACCTGCTCGTGTTCTAGAATGAAACGTTGCTCCCCGGGAGGGCGTCCCCTGCGGACCGGCTCCCTGGGGCGGGGTGTTCCATCTCAAGGAGGAGACGTTCCATGGACTACGACGTCATCGTCATAGGCGCCGGCCCCGGCGGCATCTTCGCCGCCTACGAGCTCACGAGGCTCCATCCCGGCCTGCGTGTGGTTGTGCTCGAGGCCGGTCACGAGCTCGCTCGCCGCCGCTGTCCCATTGCGGAGGGTCGCGTCTCGACCTGCATCGGCTGCAAGCCCTGCTCGATCATGAACGGCTTCGGCGGCGCCGGGGCCTTCTCGGACGGCAAGTACAACATCACCAACGACTTCGGCGGCACGCTCCACGAGTACGTGGGCAGGCGCGAGGCCATCGAGCTCATGGAGTACGTCGACCAGATCAACGTCGACCACGGGGGTGCGGGGACCAAGCTCTACTCAACCGCGGGCACCGCCTTCAAGAAGCTCTGCATGCAGAACAAGCTCACCCTGCTCGACGCATCCGTGCGCCACCTGGGGACCGACATCAACTACGTGGTGCTGCAGAACCTCTTCGACGAGCTCTCCGACACGGTCGAGTTCCGCTTCGACACGCCGGTCAAGAGCATCGAGCTTGTCGACGGCGGGTACCGGGCGGTGCTCGACGGCGGCTCCGTCGAGGCGCCCTCGTGCGTGGTCTCGGTGGGCCGCAGCGGCAGCGCCTGGATGGAGCACGTCTGCGACGAGCTGGGCATCCCCACCCGCTCCAACCGCGTCGACCTGGGCGTGCGCGTCGAGCTGCCCAGCGTGATCTTCGACCACATCACCGACGAGCTCTACGAGAGCAAGATCGTCTACCGCACCGAGAAGTTCGAGGACAACGTGCGCACGTTCTGCATGAACCCGCACGGCATCGTGGTGGCCGAGAACACCAACGGCATCGTCACGGTCAATGGCCACAGCTTCGAGGACGAGGCGCGCAAGACCGAGAACACCAACTTCGCCCTGCTCGTCTCCAAGCACTTCTCGGTGCCGTTCAAGCACTCCAACGCCTATGGCCAGAGCATCGCCCGGCTCTCCAACATGCTGGGTGGTGGCGTCATGGTGCAGCGCTTCGGCGACCTCGAGCGCGGCCGGCGCAGCACCGTCTCGCGCATCGAGGAGGGCACGGTCCGGCCCACCCTGGCGGCGACCCCGGGCGACCTCTCGCTGGTCATGCCCAAGCGCATCCTCGACGGCATCATCGAGATGGTCTACGCCCTCGACAAGATTGCCCCGGGCACGGCCAACGACGACACCCTGCTCTATGGTGTCGAGGTCAAGTTCTACAACATGGAGGTCGAGCTTGACCAGCACCTCGAGACCTGCCATCCGGGCCTGTTCGTGATTGGCGACGGCTCGGGCGTCACCCACTCGCTGAGCCATGCCTCGGCCAGCGGCGTCTACGTCGCCCGGACCATCGGCAACCGGCTGTAAGGGGTCACTCGAGGTCCGTCCGCCTCGTCTGAAGCACGAGAGGCGCCCTTTGGGGGCATGAGTGGGAACGTGTTGGCTCGATTGACGAGATTCCGGTTGTCGATAGACGCCCAATCGCGCCAGACCGCCATGTTAAGGGCGCCCATGGGCTCCCGCTTGCCCAAGGAGGGGTCACCTGGTGGCGATAAGGTGGGGCTGTGGAGCTTGCAGACACGCTGAGCGCCATGCAGCTCGCGTTCCAACGACCGGAATCTCACCAATCGCGCCAAGTCACCTCAAACCAAGGGGGACCCCGACAGAAAGAGCCGGGAAGCCAGTCCTCTGCGTCTGTCAGAAGTTGCGGCGATAGTAGAGTGTGTCGATGATGTCGGCCAGCTCGTCGGGTGATTCGGGCATGCCCCGGTCGATCCACTCCATGATGACGAGCAGGGTGCCGCCGGTGTAGTAGGTGTCCTGGTAGGGGACGGCGCCGGGTTGGAAGCGCCGGATGTAGCTCGAGGCCTCTCCCAGGAAGTGCCCATAGAGCAGGTGCATGAGGCCGTTCTCGCGCAGCAGGCTGAAGAACGGCGCGCCCTGCCGCATGCGCTCGAGGATGCGTGCCAGGTAGGGACGGACCTCGTCGTCTGCCAGCTCGCCCTGCTCGGTCTGGAGCATCTGCGGGAGGCGGTCGGCGACAAACTGGCGCAGCACGTCCTCCTTGGACGAGAAGTTGCGGTAGAAGCTCATGCGAGAAACATGGGCCTGCTGGGTTACCTCCTTGACCTCGATGCGCTCGAAGGGCTTGTCTCGCATGAGCTCGAGCAGGGCGAGCTCGATGGACTCCTTCACGCCACGCGCCTTCACCGTTGCCATGTTACACATCCCCCTACGTGTCCCAACTTCTTGCCCAGCAACCCCCATGCGCCGTCATTCGTATACCGTTACGTGCGTAATGATACATATGCAACACGAGGGGAGAGCGCTCATGAAGGACTGGCTTGGCTACAAGGACAAGGTCTGCGTCGTGACCGGCGCGTCGTCGGGCATGGGCAGGGCCGTGGTCGAGAACCTCGTGGGGGAGGGCGCCGTCGTCTATGGCATGGACCGCAACCCCTGTGACGTCGAGGGCGTCACGTTCGTCCAGGCCGACCTCTCCGACAAGGCCTCCATCGACGCCGCCTTTGCGCAGCTCCCCGACCACATCGACCGCTTCTTTGGCATCGCGGGCCTCTCGGGGGCCAGGACCAGCTACTGGACCACGTTCACGGTCAACTTCATCGCCAACAAGTACATGACCGACGAGTACCTCGAGCGCCGCATGGGCCGAGGCGGGGCAATCGTGTACGTGACCTCGGTTGGCGGCCTCATGTGGGAGAAGTGGGCCCGCGAGTACAAGAAGGTCATGTCCTGCCACACCTGGGAGGAGATGGTCGCCTTCATGAAGAAGGTCTCGCCCAAGGACGGCGTGGGTGGCATGTCTTACGTGCTGTCCAAGCGCTGCATGAACTACTACGCGTCGCTCAAGGCTGTCGAGCTGGGCGAGCGCGGCATCCGCGTGAATGCCGTCCTGCCCGGCTCCACCGACACCGGTATGAAGGCCGAGTTCGAGAAGATGGCCGGTGGCGCCGAGAAGCTCAAGATGGAGAATGGCGCCGTGGGCCGTCTGGCCACCAGCCAGGAGATGGCCGAGCCCATCATCTACCTCAACTCCGACATGGCGTCGTTCGTCTCGGGCCTCATGATGATCGTCGACATGGGGCACAACGCGGCCAAGACCCTGGGCTTTGCCAAGAACCAGCTCGACGTGCCCGCCGCGCTCCCCATCTACAACATGAGGTTCATGCAGAAGAAGTTCAAGGAGTCGTACTAGGGATAGCGGCGGCCGGGTGCGTCGGCTCCCGACACGCCCGGCCGAGCTGCGAGGGCCTATCCTGCCAAGCCGGCAATGACGGTCGCAAGCGCGATGACGACGCCCACGATCGACTCTCCGCCCAAAAGACCGGACGCCACGATGATGCCCGTGTCGTCATGGCTCAGCTCGGCATCGTCCTTTGCCCCGCCGCTGAGCCTGTCGTAGGCAACCTTCGCGAGCGCGCCGATGGGCGCCGAGAGGGACATGTAGAAGGGCAGGTAGACGCCCAGGCCGAGCATCATCGACGGGAGGCCCAGGCAGTACAGGACGATGCCCGCGACAAGGCCGAGCACAAAGCCCGGGATGTTGGGGATGCCCGAGACCATGGTGGCGACCACGGAGGCCTGGGCGCTCACGAAGAGCTGTCCCGGACCAAAGGCCCCGGTGCCATAGGCACCCACCAGCGCGACCATGACGGCGACCGAGACGAAGGTGCCGAGCAGGGCCCCGATGGCCTGGCCAACCCACATCTGGCGCGGGTCGGTGCCGATGATCTGGCCGGTCTTGAAGTCGCTCATGACGTCGCCGCCCAGGCCACAGGCCACGGCGATGATGCCGGCGACGAAGAAGAGCTTGACCTGGTCGACGTCGCAGGTCGCCGCGACCGCGAGCAGGACGATGAGGCCAAAGATCTCCATGGGGTCGATGCCGGTCTGGCCCACGGACTGGGCGCTCATGATGGTGGTGACGAAGCTGAGGGCGACGATGATGACGGTGGCGGGCACGCCAAGGCCCAGCCCAAAGCAGGCGACGAGTGCGGCGGCAGCCACGAGCAGGGCGAGCGCACCCGAATCCCTCCCCGTGATGTTGGCCAAGGCGGCGCCCTTTTCGTTGCCACCACGCAGGTGGCCGACAATCTTGGGCAGGATGTCGCGAATAACGACGCCCAGGCCCGAGCCCATCATGAGTCCCATGCCAAGGCTCGAGACGATGCCCTGCGCCGTGGCGACGTCCCACAGACCCGCCGCCGTGCCACCCATGATGATGCCGAGGTTGGCCAGGAGCGCCCCGCCAAACCAGAAGGCCACGGCCGCGCCGCCCACGAGGAAGCCCACCGAGAGCATCATGGGGGAGTTGTACAGGCCAAAGGCGACGCCGGGAATGGGAAGCTGGCAGAGCATGGCGGGGATGACGCCCAGCACGTCACGCGCCACGCTCCAGACACCGGCAAGCGCCATGGAGCCAAAGAGCTTGGCGCCCGTGGCGCCGCCCGCCTGGCTTGCCTGCAGCGTTTCGGCGGCGGCCATGCCGATGGGGTACTCGAGGCCCGACTCCTCGACCAGGCGCTTGCGGATGAGGGCGGTCGCCACCAGGCCCAAGAGGGTGCCGGCGAGCGCCACGAAGAGCATCTCGACCCAGCTGACCTCATCCGCGAGGCCCAGGATCCAGATGCCGGGGATGGTGAAGGCGAGGCCGCCCGCCACCATGGAGCCCGCAGACATGATGATCTGGGTGACGTTGGCCTCGTTCAGGCTGGTGCGGCCAAAGGCGCGCAGCAGGACGAGCGAGGTGATGGAGGTGAAGATGGTGGGCCACGGCAGGGCGCCCATCTTGAGGGCGGTGTAGACCGACGATGCCGTGATGATGACGCAGCCGACGATGCCAATGACGATTCCCGCCATGCTCAGCTGCTCGCGCCCGGTGGCGCGGTCGTTCTCGACGCTCATGCTAATCCCTTCGTATATCCGCTCCCCCCTGCTGGGGAGTCGGGTTACGGCCCGGACGGATACAGTATAGTGGGGGTTCGGGCCAATCCGTGATGGCAGCGAGGGACAAGAGAACATCCATCTCTTTGTTCGACGGAAGGCCATGACAAGGTCACCTAGGGGGTACGCATGGCAAAGCGCAGCGACAAGAGCGTCCTCGCCGTCAACGTGGGCAATGGACTCACGCGTTTTGGCGCCTTTGTGGGAGGCGAGCTCGTAGGGACCTGGGAGGCCTCCACGCCCGAGCACGTCACGGTGGACGAGGCGCGCTCGCAGGCGCGTGCGGTGCTCGTGGACCTGCTCGACGGTGCGACGCCCGACGGTGCGATCCTGTCGTGCGTGGTACCCTCGCACACCGACGCGTGGTTCAACGCCCTTTCTGCCGTGGCGGCAACGCGTGCCCTCGTCGTGGGCCCAGGTCTCAAGACGGGCGTCCGCATGCGCCAGGACGACCCGTCCGGCGTCGGCTCGGACCGCGTCGCCAATGTCGCCGCGGCCCAGACGCTCGTCGGCGCCCCCGCCATCGTGGTGAGCCTGGGGACCACCACCAACATCGAGGTGATCGACCCGTCTGGCGCCTATCTGGGAGGGACCATTGCCCCGGGGCTCATGCTCGGGGTCCGCGCCCTGTCCGGTGCGGCAGCGCGCCTCCCGCTGGTCGAGCTGCGCGCCCCGTCCTCGGTCATTGGCCGCAACACGCGCGAGGCAATGCAGTCGGGCGTCGTGCTCGGCGAGGTCGCCTCGATCGATGGGCTCATCGACGCCATTTCGGACGAGCTGGGGTGTGAGACCCCGGTCGTGGTGTGCGGCCACCATGCCGAGATAATCGTGGGCCTCATGCGTCACGAGGCCATGGTCGAGGACGCCCTCACGCTGCGGGGCCTTGCCCAGATCTGGTACGCGAACAGGGGCTAGTGCTGCACCTTCGTCACATGCTTGTGGGTTTTCCCTAACGGGGCGACGCGAGGCCCTATACTGTACTGCGGTCGAGTAGCCAACGCGCGTAAGTCCGGACCGGGCTTATGCGTTTTTCTGTCTCTCGCGAACCCGGTTGTGCGGCGCATCACAAGGAAAGGTTTGCGCCATGGAGACAACCGTTCATAACAAACCGCAGGTCAAGCTGTGGACGCGCGACTTCGCGCTCATCATCGTCATCAATCTTCTGGTCTTCACCAACCACATCATGAACCTCTCGACGTTCCCGTTCTACGTCGAGAGCCTGGGCGGCAACGAGTCGGTCGCGGGCATCGTTGCCACGGCGTTCTCGCTGGTGGCGGTGGCACTTCGCCCCTTCATCGGCTGGATGCTCGACAACGGCAAGCGTCGCCTCATCCTGGTGCTGGGTCTCGTGGGCCTGGCCGTGGCACCCATGGGCTACCTCGCGGTGCCCATCCTCTCGGTCGCCATCCTCTTCCGCATGTTGCACGGTGCCTCCCTCGCCTGCTCCAACACCACCACGGCCACCATCGCCTCCGACGTCATCCCCGGCCCGCGCTTCGCCGAGGGCATGGGCCTCTTCGGCATGGCCACGGCGCTTGCCACGGCCATCGCGCCGGCACTGGGCCTCGCGCTCATGAACAAGGGCTTCAACGTGCTCTTCATTGTCGGGACAGCCTTGGCGGTCCTGGCGATCGTCCTCTTCCAGCTGGTGCGGACGCCCAAGATCGAGGTCTCGCCCAAGCCACTCGACGTGCGAGCCCTCTTCAACTCCGATGCCCTGCCCGCCAGCGCCATCATGCTCGTCTTCATGCTCACCTTCGGCGCGCTCGAGAACTTCCTGCCCAAGTTCGCCGTCGAGAACGGCCTGCCCTCGGGTGGCATCTTCTTTGCCATCATGGCGGTCATGCTGCTGCTCGTCCGCGTCTTTTTGGGCAAGCTGGTCGACCGCCGGGGAGAGGGAATCTTCGTCTACACCTGCAACGCCGCGATGATGGCGGCGTTTCTCCTCATGGCCTTTGCCCCAAGCCCCGTCGCGTTCTATCTGGCGGCGGTTCTCGCGGGCTATGGCTTTGGCGGCCTGGAGCCGGCCCTGCAGAGCATGGCCGTCCACACCGCCAGCGACGAGAGCCGCGGCTCGGCAAACTCCACCTTCCTGTGCGCCTACGACATCGGCATTGGCGTGGGCGCGGGCATCGCGGGCGTCCTCATCACCAACCTGGGCTACGGCTCCATGTGGGCGATCATGTCGGTTGCCTGCGTCGTGAGCGTGGTGCTGTACCTGGTCTGGGGACGCAAGCATCCCTCGAGCTTCTCGTACAAGGGGTAGGAATCTCGGACGTCTTCTTGCTCTGCTACACTGCTAACAGACGAGGGGAGACGCCATGGCCGCGACCGTACAGCTCAACACCCGCATAGATCCCGACCTCAAGCGTAGGGGAGATGCCGTCTTTTCTCGTGCGGGGCTCACGTCCAGCCAGGTCGTGCGTGCCGTATGGGAGGCAGCCGCCACTACCCAGGAGGTGCCGGAGTGCATCCTTGCGCATCGGGAGCGCGATGACATCGACGCTAGGCTCGCAGCCATCCACGATGGCTACGGCCTGGCCATTCGCGTGATGGAGGACCTGGGCGTCCACTTCAAGGACCCAGGCGAGAGGGAGCCGGTCGACTGCCGTGCCGAGCGAGATGCGATGTACGACGAGATGGCGGACAGATTCGAGGCGGAGTATGGTCAAATCTAACGCCCTGCTGGTCGACACGAACGTTTGGGTTGGTTATTTCCTTGCTGAGGAGCCTCATGCCGAGGAGGTTCATCGGTTCTTTGCCGAAGCGCAGGAGCTGGGAATCACCCTCATCTATGCCCCCTCTACCATCAAGGACGTCTTCTATGCCATTCCGCGCCGCATGCGCTTGGCCGCGCAGAAGGATGGCAGGGATGAGGATGTCTCGTACCTGCCCGCAGCCTGGGCGTGTGTACGCAAGATGGCCGAGATCGCCGTCGCGGCATCGCAGTCACGTGCCGAGTGCGACAAGGCCTGGATGCTGCGCTCCACCCATGGCGACTTCGAGGACAACCTCCTCATGGCCACGGCCGAGACCTGCAACGCAGACTATGTGGTCACCTATGACAAGCGGCTGCTCGAGCGCTTTGCCCCCGTCTGCGCCACGCCAGGCCAGGTCCTGCGCCTGCTCGAGATGGGTGTGTAGGCAATGGAAGTGGACGGAAAGCCTGGCATAGTGCTTCCCGAGGGCCTCGGGCTGCGGCATGACGAGGCGGGGCTGGCGCTGGTGCGGGGCGACATGGCCCTGCGCTGCGACTTCGCTCAGATGCTCCCACGCTTGAGACAGGACCGGCTCGCGCATGAGCTACTGGTGCGGGCGGCGCGGGTGCGCGGGGTGGAGGCGCCCACAGCGCTGGACGCCACAGCCGGGCTGGGGGAGGACTCGCTGCTGCTTGCTGCTGCGGGCTTCTCCGTGACGCTTGTCGAGCATGACCCGGTCATCGCGGCGCTTTTGCGTGACGGGCTCGAGCGTGCGGCAAATGAACCCCAGTTAGAGGGCATCGTTGCACGCATGACGCTCGTCGAGGGTGACAGTGTGGAGGTGCTGGCAGGACTAGCTGTGGCGCCTGACGTGGTCTACCTCGACCCCATGTTTCCTGCCAAGCACAAGGATGCCGCCACCAAGAAGAAGCTCCAGCTGTTCCAGATGCTCGAGAGCCCCTGTACGAACGAGGACCAGCTCATGCATGCCGCCCTGGCCGCACGACCGCGCAAGGTCGTGGTCAAGCGGCCGCTCAAGGGACCGTTCCTTGCTGGAAGAAAGCCTAGCAGCAGCCTGACTGGCAAGGTCGTGCGCTACGACGTCTACGTGCCGTGACCCTGCCTAACCATCCGGGGCATACCCCTAGTGGTTAGGCACATTACCCGCGTTCCATCTGCAGGACGCTGCGGCGGCACTCGTCCAGCCTGAAGTAGAGCTGTGCCGCAAGGCGCTCGTTGCCATCTGTGAGGTCCATTCCCGTGAGCTCGCGGACCTTGTTGATGCGGTAAAGCAGCGTGTTACGGTGTACATGCAGCGCCTCTGCCGCGGCGACGGGGTCGCCCACGTGGAGCAGGTACTGCTCGAGCGTGCGGCAGAGCTCAGTCTCGTGGGCGACGTCATACTCTTTGACGATGGAGATGGACTCCGGGCAGAACTCATCGGCATCGTTTCGCTTGAGGAGGGTCTGTGCGGCGTAGTAGGTGAGCATCTCCGAATAGTCAAAGATGGGGCCGGCGCGTCTGACCAAAAGACCGGCGTCAACGGCGCGCAGGGACTGCCGGTGGTACTTGGTTGCCTCGAGCAAGTCAGAGAAAGGCATGCTCATACCTGCGGCAAGGCTGCTCGCTCCGAGAAAGTCCGCGAGCCCCTCGACTTCGTTCTCGGTAAGCGAGCTCCGCATGTCTCGGCAGACGAAGAAGACGATGTTGTGCTTGAAGGTGGTCCAGCGGGCACCATGGATGATGTGCTGGACGCGTTGCGCGATGCTCTGGACGCGTTCTGCCGGGATGAAGCCGGCCGGGTCGACGACCGTTACGATTCTGGTCCAGGGCTTGAGCTCCCAACGCACGCTTTTGGCGCGCTGCTCGATGGTGCGGCGGCTCTGCACCTTGCCCGAGAGCAGGTCGGAAAGCAGGTACCCAAACTTCACGCCGCGGGAGTCACGGTAGAAGTCGTCCTTCTCCATCTCGACCGCGACGATCTTGGAGAAGCGCTCGAGCAGTTCGATGTCGCGCGGGGTGTGCTCGCGGAAGAGGTTGGGTATGCCGATGAAGCCCATGACGATGCCATGGAGGCTGATGCCGCTGAAGAGCCAGACCTCGTCCGAGTTGGGTCGATGAACGACGATGGTCTTCTTGCTATGGCCTCCGAGCTCGAAGTCGATGTCGTCCCGCCGCATGGCCTCGACGATGTCGGGGTGAACGTAGCCCAGCTCCTTCTGCTCCTCGAGCTGGTCGTTCTCGAACGTGACGCCCTGTGTCATGGCCAGCATCTTGAACGACGAGTCGTTGATGAAGACGGGGTTGCCAAAGATGTCGGAGGCCGTGTCCGTGAGTGCCTGTATGCCCACACCCGAATAGAGGTCGTCGAGGATGCGCCGCATGGCCGCAGTGATCCAGGCCTCGTCGATGAGGATGTCGGCGATCTTGTTGAGGACGTCA
Organism: Olsenella sp.; assembly: GCA_015062715.1. GTDB lineage: Bacteria > Actinomycetota > Coriobacteriia > Coriobacteriales > Atopobiaceae > SIG37. Next base: position 15,593 of record SUUD01000004.1, read on the forward strand.
AACTGGTCGATGTCAGTGGGCAGCAGATAGAGGTTGAGATCGTTACGCGCAAGGATGGGCTCGGGGATGGAGGCGTCCTCGATGCAGACGATGCTCAGCCGGTCATCGCCGACAAGGGCTTCTGGGAGCTGCGACGAGTAGCCCACGTAGATGCAGGCGGGGAAGAGCCGCTCCTCCTTTGGGGGAAGCATCTTGTGGGTCTGTATGTAGGTGGGCGTGTCACAGCCTTTGACCTGGCGGATTTTGAATCCTTCGAGCTGGCCGACAATCTTGGTGATTTCCATGCAAACCCCTTTGTGAGCATTCACAACTTGAACCTGATTCTATCCGCTTCGTTCTGTTAGGCGCAACATTGTCGGAGGGTCTGCCTGCCCGTAGATTTAGAACCAGCAAGCAAGATGGAAACTACGGTCAACAAGGAGGCCATCATGGACGTGCGCGAGCAGGCATACGAGAAGATTGTCCAGCGCTGCTGTCAGTTGTTTGGAAAAACCCCTGATGAGATATGTGAGGACACTCGTTTCATTGAGGACCTCGGCGCGCGCTCCGGCAACGTCAGCCAGATGACCAACTTCCTCGAGGACGAGTTCGACGTCGAGATCAGCTTCATGGAGTTCCGCCGCCGCCCGACCGTGGGCATGGCTGCCGACTACATTGCGGAGCTTTGTGAGGAGGAATAAATCGTGAGGAATGCCGCTGACCTTTTCGGCCAGCGGCTTTGTTCGTGAAGCAAACGGCAGTTTTGGAAGCCCGGGCCCCTTCGAGGGCTCGGGGCAGGCGAAGCCTGTGCAACGAGAGGAGTGCGAGATGCCCGAAGGAATGCCCCCGATGCCCGAGCCTGAGCGCTACACCAAGATCGAGACCTTCAAGGGCGTTGAGATCGAGACCATCTACCGCAAGGCCAAGACGCCGATCGACCCCGCCCTCGAGAACCGCGACGCCGAAGGCGCCGGCATGAACGCCATGGGCATGGGCGTGTGCCCGGCCCTGAACCCCCGCACCTACGAGGCCGCCCCCGGCGTCATCTGCGAGCAGGACGTCGCCGTGACGCTGCGCGACGGCACCAAGATCTACGCCGATATCTTCCGTCCCGATACCGACGAGAAGGTTCCCGTGCTCATCTCTTGGAGCTTCTATGGCAAGCGTCCGGGCGAGGGCATGAGCGAGTGGCAGATTATGGGTGTTGCCCCCGGCACCGTCTCCAAGATGGCCAAGTTCGAGTCGCCCGACCCCATGTACTGGTGCTACCAGAACTACGCCGTCGCCAACGTCGACCCGCGTGGCGTCGGCCACTCCGAGGGCGACGTCAACTGCTTCGGCACGCAGGACGCCCGTGACGGCTACGACTTCGTCGAGTGGGTCGCCCAGCAGCCCTGGTGCAACGGTAACGTTGGCATGAGCGGCAACTCCGCCGTGGCCATGAGCCAGTGGCGCATCGCGGCCGAGCAGCCGCCCCACCTCAAGTGCATCGCCCCGTGGGAGGGCACGAGCGACATCTATCGCGAGAACATGTTCGAGGGTGGCATCTCTGCCTACATGTTCAACGAGTTCATCGTTGGCTCGGTTACCGGCGAGCATGGCGTCGACGACATGGTCGCCATGGCCAAGCGCTCTCCGCTCATGAACGAGTACTGGGAGGACAAGATCCCCGACTTCAGCAAGATCAACATTCCCGTGTACTGCACCGCCTGCTGGAACCACTTCCACCTGCGTGGCGCCTTCCAGGGTTTCCGCAAGATCAAGACTCGCAAGAAGTGGATGCGTGCCCATCGTGAGTTCGAGTGGCCCGATGGCTACGACCGCGAGCACCTCGCCGAGCTTAAGATGTTCTACGACCGCTACCTCAAGGACATCCACAACTGCTGGGAGTCCACACCGCGCGTGCGTCTCGAGGTTCAGGACGCCAAGGAGTTCCTGTACGCCAAGGACCGTCCCGAGGACCGCTTCCCGCTCAAGCGTACCGAGTACAAGAAGCTCTACCTGGACGCCGCCAACAACGCCCTGTCCTGGGAGCCGGTCGAGGCCGAGAGCAGCTTCCGCTATGACGGCAACGACGGCGTGGCCAACTTCGACATCCGCTTTGACGAGGACATCGAGATCACCGGCTACATGAAGCTGCGCCTGTGGGTCGAGGCCGATGGCAACGACGACATGGACCTCTTCGTGAACATCCAGAAGCTCGACACCGAGGGCGAGTGGTTGCCCATCACGGTACTGGGCGAGAAGCACCCCGGCGCCTGGGGCAAGATGCGCGTGAGCCACCGCGCTCTCGACGAGGAGCTCTCCACCAAGTTCCAGCCCGTTCAGAGCCACAAGAAGGAGGAGAAGCTCGCTCCCGGCGAGATCGTTCCCGTTGACATCGAGATCGTGCCCCACAGCCGCTTCTGGCACGCTGGCCAGAGCCTGCGCGTCCAGGTTGCCGGCCGCTACATCCGCGAGGGCTGGTTCGAGCCGCTCATGTGGGAGACGCTCAACAAGGGCGACCACATCATCCACTCAGGCGGTCAGTACGACTCCTACCTGCAGATCCCGGTGATTCCGCCCAAGTACCAGGATGGCGACATCAAGTACGGCACCACCGACTAGTTCGACCGAGAGGGGCGGGTGGCAGCCCGCCCCTCCCTTGTGCGGGGAGGCCATCATGGTCATTGGCATTGGAACCGACGTCCTGCTGCTGTCCCGCCTCGACCCGAGCACGCTTGAGCCCGGGGACGCGTTCTTCGAGCGTGCCTTCACCGCCGCCGAGAAGCGGCAGGCCCAGGAGAGGCGCGACCGCCCTGACTACCTCATCGCCCGCTTCTGCGCCAAGGAGGCTGCCTACAAGGCGGTCTCCGACTGCCGCGAGGAGTTCCATCCGGGGGACTTCGAGATTCTGGATGACGAGGACGGGCATCCCCGCGTGACGCTGGGAGGCAGGACCGTCGCGGCCGTAGAGGCCCTCTGGGGACGGGACGTCTCCCTGCTCATCTCCATCTCACATGAGGACGACGTGGTCAGCTCGTTTGCGCTGGCCCAGATTGGATAAGGAGAGACACATGGACATCATGGAGTCGGTCTACGAGCGAGCGAAGGCAAGGCCCATGCGCGTGGCGTTTCCCGAGGCCGAGGAGGAGAAGATCATCCAGGCCGCGCGCCAGTGCGCAGACAGGGGCGTCTGCGTGCCGGTGCTGGTGGGACACGCCGACGCCATCCGTTCCGCCGCCGAGGGCTTCGGCATCTCGCTCGAGGGCATCGAGGTGGTAGAGGCGTTCGAAGAGGAGTGGCTCGCCGCCCTCGTCGACGAGTACGTTCCCACCCAGACGCTCAACAGCGCCAAGACCATGCTGCGCCGCTCGCGCAAGGACTGCATGTATGCGGCGCTCATGATGCAGGCCGTTGGCCGCGTCGACGTCACCTTTGCGGGCCTCGTCCACTCCACCGGCGACGTCATCATGGCGGGCCAGATGGTCGTGGGCCTGGCCGAGGGCGTGAGCACCATCTCGTCCGTCGGCATCTTCGACATTCCGGGCTACGAGGGCAGCGAGGGCCAGTACCTGGGCTTTGGCGACTCCGCCGTGTGCGCCAACCCCGATGCCGAGCAGCTCGCCTCCATCGCCATCAGCTGCTGCGACACCGTCGCGGCGCTGGTGGGCTGGGATCCGCGTTGCGCGCTCCTCAGCTACTCGACCGACGGCTCCGCCGGGGGCGAGCTGGTCGAGAAGGTGCTCGAGGCCAAGCGCATCGCCAACGAGCGCAGGCCCGACCTCAAGATCGACGGCGAGTTCCAGTTCGACTCCGCCGTGCGCCCCGAGGTCGCAGCCAAGAAGGTCCGCCGCGAGAGCGCGGTCGCCGGCAAGGCGAACATCATCATCTGGCCCGACCTCAACGTGGGCAACGTCGGCGTCAAGCTGGTCCAGTTCTTTGGGCATGCCGACGCCTACGGCCCCATGCTGCAGGGCTTCTCCAAGATCGTGTGCGACTGCAGCCGCAGCGCGCCGGTGAGCGAGATCGTGGGCAACGTGGCCATGAGCTGCGTCCGCGCGCAGGCGGTGAAGTAGCCGTGGCATACCGCATCCTGACCATCAACCCCGGCTCCACCTCCACCAAGGTCGGCCTCTTCGAGGGCAGCGAGGCCGTCTTCACCAAGAACGTGGCCCACGAGGCCGCGAAGCTCGCCGAGTTTGCATCCATAGCCGACCAGCTCCCGTACCGGCGCGACTGCATCCTCGAGGCCCTGGCGGAGAACGACGTCGACCTCGCCAGTGTCGACGCCTTTGTCGGCCGCGGCGGTGGCCTGCTGGCGCTTGTCGGCGGAACCTATCGCGTGGGTGAGACCATGCTCGACCACGCCCGCCGCGGGGCAAATGGCGTCCAGCATCCGGCGAACCTGGGGAGCCTGCTCGCCAACGAGTTCGCGGCCGAGTGCGGCAAGCCGGCCTTCGTCGTCAACCCGCCCGATACCGACGAGCTCTGCGACTACGCGCGCGTCACGGGCATCAAGGGCGTCTATCGCAACGTCCACCTGCACGCCCTCAACCTCAAGGAGACGGCCATCAGGCATGCTACGGGCCTGAGCAAGCGCTACGACGAGTGCAACTTCGTCGTCTGTCACATCGGCGGCGGCATCTCGGTGTCGGCGCACAGGCAGGGCAAGATGATCGACGGCTACGACATCGTGGGCGGCGAGGGCATGATGGCCCCTACGCGCTGTGGCGCCGTGCCCGTCGTGGAGGTCCTCAACTACCTTGACGCCGGCCACACCACGGGCGAGGTCCGCAAGATGTGCATGAAGACCGGCGGCTTCGTCGACCTGCTCGGCACCTCCGACGCCCGCGAGGTCGAGTCCCGCATCGCCGAGGGGGACAAGCAGGCCGAGCTGGTCTGGGGCGCCATGTGCTACCAGATCTGCAAGTGCATCGGCAGCATGGCCTGCGCCTTGGGCGGCCAGGTCGATGGCATCCTGTTGGGTGGCGGCATGGTCCACAGCAAGGACCTCGTGTCCCGCATCGAGGATGCCTGTGGCTGGATCGCGCCCGTCTCGGCCTATCCCGGCGAGTTCGAGCTCGAGGCCATGGCCGCCGGCGCCGCGCGCGTGCTGGGCGGCGAGGAGGAGGCGCTCGAGTATACGGGCGTCCCCGCCTGGAACGGCTTCAACTAGGGAGCCAAAGGGGACGTTTCCCTTTGGCTCTGAGCCAAAAGGGACGGATCTCATGCGGGGGTCCGTCCCTTCTCGGTCACGGTATACTAGGGGTCACGAGAGCCCGTCGGCGCCCATATGCCAAGCGCCGGCCAGAGAAGGGAAATGGTGCATGAGGGTCTAGTCGATGCAACGGTCATTTGCCTGCGTGGCCTGAGGCCGTAATGGCCTGCCCGTACGGCATGCATCGAGAGGACAACCCCATGCAGCTCAACCTGTCAAACATCCACTACCGCTATCCGCAGGCCGCGGAACCCATCCTTTGTGGGGTGACCGCGACCTTTCCGCAGGGCTGGACTGGCGTCGTGGGCGACAACGGCTGTGGCAAGACCACGCTTGCCCGCATTGCCTGTGGCCTGCTCGAGCCTGATTCCGGCGGCGTCGGGCCGTCACTTGTCTGTGCCTACTGCATCCAAGACGCGACCACGCCGCCCCCGAGCCTCGAGGACTTTGCCCTGTCCTATGACGGCCGGGCCATTCGCCTGCGTCGCGAGCTCAACTTGGAGGATGACTGGCCCTGGCGCTACGAAACGCTCTCGGGTGGCCAGCAGAAGCGCCTCCAGGTTGCCTGCGCCATGTGGATAGAGCCCGACGTGCTGGTCATGGACGAGCCGACCAATCACGTCGATGCCTCAACCCGCGACACGATAGCCCGTGCGCTCGAGGAGTTCACAGGCATAGGCATCCTCATCTCGCACGATCGCGCGCTCCTCGACCGGCTCTGTTCGCAGTGCCTGTTCATGACGGAGCGCGGCGCCGTCATGCGACCGGGTGGGTATTCCCAGGCGTCCGCCCAGGCGGCGCTGGAGCGAGAGGCCGCCACGCGGGCCCGCGAGGAAGCGCGCCGCGAGAAGCGCCGCATAGAGCGGGAGGCCCAACGCCGCCGCGAGGTTGCGGACAGGAAGGAGGCGGGAAAGAGCCTCCGTGGCATTGACAAGCACGACAGCGATGCCAGACACAAGAAGCGCCTTGCCGTGGTGAGCGGCACCGACGGCATCGCAGCCAAGCAGGCGGGGATCATGGATGCCCGGCGCGAGCGCGTGGCGGAACAGCTCGAGAACACACGCGTCGAGAAACGCTATGACGCCGACATCTGGCTCGAGGCTGTACCAAGCCGGCGCCCCGTGCTGGTGCGCCTGCCAGAGACCAAGCTGCCCATGGGCGAGCGACGCCTTGCGACGCCTCCGCTCTTCATTGGGCGAAGCGACCACATAGGCCTTGTCGGCAACAACGGTTGTGGAAAGACGACGCTGGTAAGGCACCTCATGGACAACGTGCCGAAGGGGGTGCGCGTCCTCTACATTCCGCAGGAGCCGGGCGAGGACCAATGCCGCGCCGTGCGCGACCGGCTCCGTGGCCTACCAAGCGCCGCTCGCGGACGAACGCTCTCGATCGTGGCCCAGCTCAACTCAGAGCCCGAGCGCCTGCTCGAGGGAGACGCCATAAGCCCTGGCGAGATGAGAAAGCTCATGCTGGCGCTAGGCATCCTCGACTCGCCCGAACTCATTGTCATGGACGAGCCCACCAACCACCTTGACCTGGGCTCGGTTGAGGCGCTCGAGCGCGTGCTCGCCTCGTTTCCCGGGGCGCTGCTTCTCGTCTCGCACGACCGGGCGCTGCTTGACGCGACCACGTCGGTCACGTGGGAGATTGGCGAGGACGATGCGGGGGAGTGCCGCCTGCATGTGCGATAGAGAACAGATGTACTATACTGGTGATATACGCACCATCAAGTTGAGCGTGCTGCCCAGGGCCCTCGTACCACGAGGGCGAGTCATGAGCGCAGCGAATGAGCGAGCGAAGCGAGCGCCGAGCCCGGTGGAACGAGGGCCCTGGGCAGCACGCCACGTAATGAAGGCAGGAACGGAGCCTCCATGGTACGGAAGAACGATAACCAGATGACCCTCGGCGAGCAGGGCGCCCTCTTCGACGCGCCCGTTGAGCCCGTCGGTGCCCCTCCCGTCGACGACGAGCCGGACGCCTCGGCCCCGCTGGCCGCCCGCATGCGCCCGCGCACCCTCGATGAGGTCGCGGGCCAGCAGCACCTCATTGGGCCTGGCAAGGTCCTGCGCCGCATGATTGAGGCCGACACCGTGCCCTCCATGGTCTTCTGGGGGCCTCCGGGCGTGGGCAAGACCACCCTCGCCCGCGTCATCGCCCACCAGACGCGGGCCGCCTTCATCGACTTCTCGGCCGTCACCAGCGGCATCAAGGAGATTCGCGAGGTCATGCGCCGTGCCGAGGCCCAGACGCAGCTTGGCCGGCGGACCATCCTCTTCGTCGACGAGATCCACCGCTTCAACAAGGCCCAGCAGGACGCCTTTCTCCCGTACGTCGAGAAGGGCGCCATCACGCTCATCGGAGCCACTACCGAGAACCCCTCCTTCGAGGTGAACGGCGCCCTGCTCTCGCGCTGCAAGGTCTTCGTCCTCAAGGCGCTCACCGTCGAGGAGGTGGTGGGCCTGCTGCGTCGCGCCCTCGACGACCCGCGCGGCTTTGGCGAGGTGGACGTGCGGATCGAGGACGATCTGCTCGCGGCCATCGCCACCTTCTCAAACGGCGACGCACGCATGGCCCTCTCGACGCTTGAGATGGTCGTCCTCAACGCGGACCAGGACCAGGACGGATCCGTCACGGTGACGCCCGAGGTGGTGCTGCAGTGCACGGGTCAGCGCAACCTGCTCTACGACAAGCTGGGCGACGAGCACTACAACATCATCAGCGCGCTGCACAAGTCCATGCGCAACTCCGACCCGGACGCGGCGGTGTACTGGCTCGCCCGCATGCTCGAGAGCGGGGAGGACCCGCTCTACGTGGCTCGGCGCATCACGCGTTTCGCGGCAGAGGATGTGGGCCTGGCCGATACCAACGCCCTCAACGTCGCCGTCAACGCCTTCCATGCCTGCCACTTCATCGGCATGCCGGAATGCTCGGTGCACCTTGCCGAGGCGGTCATCTACCTGTCGCTGGCTCCCAAGTCAAACAGCAGCTACATGGCCTACGAGCACGCCAAGCGCGACGCCCTCGAGAGCATGGCCGAGCCGGTGCCGCTGGTGATTCGCAACGCGCCCACGCGCCTCATGAAGGAGCTCGACTACGGCGCGGGCTACCGGTATGCGCACGACGAGGAGAACAAGGTCGCCGTCGGCATGCAGT
>SUUD01000127.1 GCA_015062715.1 Olsenella sp.
GCGCTGTAGCGGGATCGCTGGGCTACCTGCTGCTCGAGGCGGTCATCCCCATCGGGCGTCCTCTGGCGGCGCTCGTCAGCGTCCTTCTGGTGGTGGGACTCCGCCGCATCTCGCTGCGCTACAACGTGCTCTCGCCCGCCGATGGCGACATCGCACCGCGGGTAAAGAATAGCGCCCGCGACCTTGCCGAGCGGGCACAGGCGCGCGGGACGCAGGAATCACAGTACTACCTGGAGCGCTATGGTCGCGACCGGCACGGCCACCGCGAGGATGCCGTCGACGAGAAGACCCGGCGCCACTAGCGCGCACGGCCTCGCCCTACCCCAGCTGGCCCTTGATGGGCTTGAAGCCGTTACCAAAGGCCTCGTGGATGCGCGCGACGACGATGGCTGCCGTGGGGTCGACCTCACCCACGATGTGCCGCAGCAGGGCCATCTCGGAGCGGTTGAGCACCACGAAGATGACGGGGCGGTCGATTCCCGTGTAGCCGCCGCGGGCGAGCAGCTCGGTGCAGCCACGGTCGAGGTCGGAGAAGATGCGCTGCTTGATCTCCTCGTGGTGGTCCGAGATGACATAGGCCGCGCGGTGGGTGTTGAAGCCGTCGAGCACGAGGTCGAGCACGCGCGTACCCAGGTACATGGCAATGCTCGCGTAGAGCGCCTTCTCGATGCCAAAGACCGGGGCCGAGAGGACGACCACGACGACGTCGGCCACGAGCGAGGCGGTGCCCACGGACAGCGGGGTGTGCTGGGCCATGAGCTGGGCGACGATGTCGGTGCCACCGGTGTTGCCGCCCGCACGCAGCACGATGCCCAGGCCGACTCCGCACACCACGCCACCCCAGAGCGAGCACAGGACCAGGTCCCCGTTGCCCAGGACGGGCAGGACCGGGGCGAGCAGGTCGGTCGCAAGCGATGACGCCACGATTCCCACGAGCGAGCGGGCCACGTAGCGCGGACCGCCCTCGCGCATGGCGGGGATCATGAGTATCGCGTTCATGACCAGCACCTGCATGCCGATGGGCAGGATGATGCCATGGGGGCGCAGCACGGCGGCGATGATGGTGGCAAGGCCCGACGCGCCGCCGGCAGCCAGGCCGTAGGGGACCTCAAAGCAGTCCAAGCCAATGGCAAAGACGATCGACCCGACGACGATCATCGCGACGTCGTACAGGACTCCCCACTTCGTGACACTGGTTCTCTCAGCCATGCCCGCCTCCGGACTCGATTGCGCAAGTTGCACCATTCTGGCAGATAACAGGCGTCGTTGGGCAATCTTTACAGAGCCGACATGAGGTCGCTGCCGGTGGCATTACTTGTCGCTGCGCCCGAACCTTGGCCTCCGGGGGCGGCGAATCCGACCGGAACGACAAGAAAGGCCGGTATGCAGGGACAACGCGACAAGAAAGGACCCCGCCGCGTGAAGCGACGGGGTCCTCCTCAGCAGCCAGCTGCCAGCTTGCGGGATCTTACGCGTCCGCGTAGAGATCCTTGAGCTTGAGCAGGTGCTCGTAGCGGGCCATGGCAGCGGCCTCGTTCTTGGCGAAGAGCTCCGTGGCGCGCTCGGGGAACTCGCGGGTGAGGCGGTTGTAGCGAGCCTCGTTCATGAGGAACTCCTGGTAGCCGCCCGCAGGCTCCTTGCTGGTGAGCGTGAACTTCTTGCCAGGCTCGGCAGCCGGGTTGAACGAGAAGAGGTTCCAGTAGCCGCAGTCGACGGCCTTCTTCATCTCGTCCTGGCAGTGGGTCATGCCGCCCTTGATGGAGTGCATCTCGCAGGGGCTGTAGCCAATGATGAGGGACGGGCCGTCGTAGGCCTCGGCCTCCTGGATGGCCTTGAGGGTCTGGGCAGGGTTGGCGCCCATGGCGACCTGCGCGACGTACACGTAGCCGTAGCTCATCGCGATCTCGGCGAGGGACTTCTTCTTGATCTCCTTGCCGGCGGCCGCGAACTGCGCGACCTGGCCGATGTTGGAAGCCTTCGAAGCCTGGCCACCGGTGTTGGAGTAGACCTCGGTGTCGAAGACGAAGACGTTGACGTTCTGGCCGGAGGCGAGGACGTGGTCCAGGCCACCGAAGCCGATGTCGTACGCCCAGCCGTCGCCGCCGAAGATCCAGAAGGACTTCTTGGTGAGGTAGGCCTTGTCGGCGAGGATGGCCTTGGCGGCGTCGCAGCCGCAGTCCTCGAGGGCGGCGATCAGCGCGGCAGCGGTGGTCTTGCTGGCCTCGGCATCATCCTTGGCCTCGAGCCAGGCAGCGCCGGCGGCCTTCACGGCCTCGGGCGCCTCGTCCTTGGCGATGAGGGCCTTGACCTGCTCGGCAACCTTGTTCTGGACGGCCTTGTAGCCCAGGGCGAGACCCAGGCCGTGCTCGGCGTTGTCCTCGAACAGGGAGTTGTTCCACGCGGGGCCGTGGCCCTCGGCGTTGGTGGTGTAGGGGCTGGTGGCCGCGGGGTTGCCCCAGATGGAGGAGCAGCCGGTGGCGTTGGAGATGAACATGTGGTCGCCGGCGACCTGGGTGACCAGGCGCGCATAGGCGGTCTCGGCGCAGCCGGCGCAGGAGCCGGAGAACTCGAGCAGCGGCTTCTTGAACTGGATGCCCTTGACGTTGTTGGCGATGGTCTCGGGCTTCTCGGTGACGTTGGCCACGGCGTAGTCGAAGACCTCCTGCTGGGCGAGCTCCTGCTCCTGCGGGGCCATGGTGATGGCCTCCTTGGGGCAGACGCCCACGCACACGGCGCAGCCCATGCAGTCGAGCGGCGAGACGGCCAGGGTGTACTTCATGCCCGGGAACTTCTTGGCGGGCGCGAGGTCGAGCGTGCGCATGGTGACGGGCGCCGCGGCGGCCTCGTCCTCGGAGAGGGCGAACGGACGGATGGCGGCGTGCGGGCAGACGTTGGCGCAGCTGTTGCACTGGATGCACTTGGTCTCGTCCCAGTGGGGAACGGTGACCGCGACGCCGCGCTTCTCGTAGGCGGAGGCGCCCAGCTCGAACTGGCCGTCGGCGCAGTTCTTGAAGGCGGAGACGGGCAGGCTGTCGCCGTCCATGAGGTCGATGGGATGCAGCAGCTCCTTGACCTGCTTGACGATGGCCTCGCGGCCCTCGAGGGTGAGCTCGACAGGCTCGTCGGTGGCCGTCTTCCAGCTCTCGGGGACCTCGACGATCTGGAACGCGGTGGCGCCGGCGTCGATGGCCTTCCAGTTGGCCTCGACGATGGCCTGGCCCTTCTTGGCGTAGGAATGCTCGGCCGCGTCCTTCATGTACTTGATGGCCTCCTCCTGCGGCAGGACGCCGGAGAGGGTGAAGAAGGCCGACTGGAGGATGGTGTTGGTGCGCTTGCCCATGCCGACCTGGATGGCGAGGTCGATGGCGTTGATGAGCACGAGGCGGATGTCGTTGTTGGCGATGTAGCGCTTGGCCTCGGCGTTGAGGTGGTGCTCAAGCTCGGCGAGGTCCCACTGGCAGTTGATCATGAACGTGCCACCGGGCTTGACGTCCTGCACCATCTTGAAGCCCTTGGTGATGTAGGACGGGTTGTGGCAGGCCACGAAGTCGGCCGCGTTGACGTAGTACGGCGAGCGGATGGGCGAGTCGCCAAAGCGCAGGTGGCTGATGGTGACGCCGCCGGTCTTCTTGGAGTCGTACTGGAAGTAGGCCTGGATGTACTTGTCGGTGTGGTCGCCGATGATCTTGATCGAGTTCTTGTTGGCGCCAACCGTGCCGTCGCCGCCAAGGCCCCAGAACTTGCACTCGATGGTGCCGGGGGCGGAGGTGATGGGGGCGTTCGGGTCCTCGTCGAGCGAGAGGTTGGTGACGTCGTCGACGATGCCGATGGTGAACTCGCGCTTGGGCGCGGCCTTCTTGAGCTCCTCGAAGACGGCGAACGCGGACGCGGGGGGCGTGTCCTTGGAGCCGAGGCCGTAGCGGCCGCCGATGACCTTGACGCCCGTGATGCCGGCCTCGGCGAGCGAGGTGACGACGTCCTGGTAGAGGGGCTCGCCCAGGGAGCCGGGCTCCTTGGTGCGGTCGAGGACGGCGATGCTCTCGACCTGCTTGGGCAGGGCGGCGATGAAGTGGTCGAGCGACCAGGGGCGATACAGGCGGACCTTGACGAGGCCGACCTTCTCGCCGTGGGCGTTGAGGTAGTCGATGACCTCCTCGAGCACGTCGCAGAACGAGCCCATGCAGACGACGATGCGCTTAGCGTCGGGGTCACCGTAGTAGTCGAACAGGTGATAGCTGGTGCCCAGCTTCTCGTTCACCTTGTTCATGTAGTCCTCGACGACGGCGGGCAGCTCGTTGTAGGCCGTGTTGCAGGCCTCGCGGTGCTGGAAGAAGATGTCGCCGTTCTCGTGGGAGCCGCGGGCGTGCGGGTGCTCGGGGTTGAGGGCGTGGTCACGGAAGGCCTGGACGGCATCCATGTCGCACAGCTCCTTGAGGTCCTCATAGTCCCAGAGGGCGACCTTCTGGATCTCGTGGGAGGTGCGGAAGCCGTCGAAGAAGTTGAGGAACGGCACGCGGCCCTTGATGGCGGAGAGGTGTGCCACGGCGGAGAGGTCCATGACCTCCTGGACGTTGCCCTCGGCGAGCATGGCGAAGCCGGTCTGGCGGCAGGCCATGACGTCGGAGTGGTCGCCAAAGATGTTGAGCGCGTGGCTGGCGACGGTACGGGCCGAGACGTGGAAGACGCCCGGCAGGCCCTCGCCCGCGATCTTGTACATGTTGGGGATCATGAGCAGCAGGCCCTGCGACGCGGTGTACGTCGTGGTGAGGGCGCCGGCACCCAGCGAGCCGTGGACCGCGCCCGCGGCGCCGGCCTCGGACTCCATCTCGACGACCTTGACGGTGGTGCCGAAGATGTTCTTCTGGCCCTGAGCGGACCACTGGTCGACGTAGTCGGCCATGGGGCTGGACGGGGTGATCGGGTAGATGCCCGCCACCTCGGTAAACGCGTACGACACGTATGCCGCGGCGTTGTTACCGTCCATGGACTTGAACTTTCTCGCCATATAGTCTCCTCTCCACCAGGTCCTCCCTCGGACCCGGACGATTCCTTCCCAACCCTGTAATTATCGCGCAACGGCATCGACGGCAGGACGAGAAATGATTATGTGGACGTCCCGTCTGGACGGGGCCTAGCGCGCGGCGTGCGTCCGCCGCGCCTTCGCGAGGAGGGTCTGGTAGCTTCCGGCGAGCCGGGCCGCCAGGCCTCCCGCGCGGTCCGCCGCCTCGACGATCCCGTGCTCGTCGGAGGCGAGCAGGAACTCCCCCTCGCAGGGCTCGCCCGACACGACCGCCGCAGCCAGGCCCTCCGCCCTGGTCACGGGGATGCCGAAGGTCTTTGCCAGGTCGCTCACGAGCGTGAGCACGCCCGACTCGGGCTGACCCGACTCGAGGTCGTACAGCAGCGCGCCGTCGCGCACGCAGACGAGGGTCTCGGGGGCGACCCCGCTCGTCTGGGCCTCGCGAGCCGAGTCGAGGGCCCTGCGCGCCATCGCGCCCAGCGCAAGCGAGGGAAGCGGCTCGTAGGGACCGACCGTCATGGCCGCCTGGCCCCGTTCGTCGACGATGAGCATGAGGACGCCGTCCGGATGCTCCTCGGCGCTCCCCGCGAGCGACCACTCGACGTTCTGCTTTGCCCAGGCCACGAGCTCCGTGCTCACGCGGTGCCCGTTGACCCGCCGGGCGCCGAGCGCCCTCATGTGACGGTTCATGAGGGGAAGCGTGCCCCCGGCGATGCGCCAGCGACACACCAGCGAGGGGCTTCCCAGGGTGAAGCCCTCCATGTCCTGCAGACCCGGCTTGTCAGCCATGCCCAGCTCCTTGGTCGTCATGTGCCCGCGCGCGAGGCACGGGTCGTGCCCCACAACGATAGCGCACCTGGGGTATCGTTGCCCAGAGGGGCGTCGGGGGAGGTCGGCCATGCATGACATGTCGGGCGAGTTCATGGGCTTGGGCCCTCGGGACGACGTCAGGGCGCGCCCCTGGTCACCCGAGGACGTGGCGGTGGTGGGCCCGCTGCTGGGCCGCGAATGGTACCCGGAGCTCGCGCCGCGGCATGCCCTGCTCACCGGGTGCGACCAGCTGCTCTTCAACCTGTCGCAGGCAAGCGGCGCCGTGGTGGCCCAGGGCGCCGCGGGGGAGCTCCTGGGCCTGTG
>SUUD01000005.1 GCA_015062715.1 Olsenella sp.
ACTCCGCCACCGGCGAGGTCACGCGCGAGTTCGACGCCATCCCCATCTGGCCCGCCTCGCACTACGTCACCGAGCGCCCCAAGGTCACGCACGCCCTCGAGACCATCCGCGCCGAGCTCGAGGGCCGCGTGGGCGAGCTGCAGGCGGCCAACAAGCTGCTCGAGGCCCAGCGCCTCTCGCAGCGCACCGCCTACGACCTCGAGATGCTCGAGAACATGGGCTACTGCAACGGCATCGAGAACTACTCGCGCCACCTGGACGGCCGCGCCCCCGGCGAGCCGCCCTACACCCTCATCGACTACTTCGCCAAGGACATGCTCTGCATCATCGACGAGTCCCACGTCACCGTGCCGCAGATCCGCGGCATGCACGAGGGCGACCGCTCGCGCAAGGTGACCCTGGTCGAGCACGGCTTCCGCCTGCCGTCGGCCCTGGACAACCGCCCCCTGCGCTTCGACGAGTTCGAGGCCCGCGTGCCGCAGTTCATCTACGTGAGCGCCACGCCCGGCGATTACGAGGAGCAGGTCACGCAGAACGAGGTCGAGCAGATCATCCGCCCCACGGGCCTGCTCGACCCCAAGATCGACGTGCGCCCGGTGCGCGGCCAGATCGACGACCTCATTTCCGAGATCAAGGCGCGCGTGGCCAAGAAGGAGCGCGTGCTGGTGACCACGCTCACCAAGCGCATGGCCGAGGACCTCACCGACCACCTGCTCGACGAGCACGTCCGCGTCAACTACATGCACTCGGACACCGCGACCCTCGACCGCGTCCAGATCATCCGCGACCTGCGCCAGGGCAAGATCGACGTGCTGGTGGGCATCAACCTGCTGCGCGAGGGCCTCGACATCCCCGAGGTGTCGCTCGTCGCCATCCTCGACGCCGACAAGGAGGGGTTCCTGCGCAACCGGCGCTCGCTCATCCAGACCATGGGCCGCGCGGCGCGAAACGTCTCCGGTGAGGTCATCATGTACGCCGACAACGTCACCGACAGCATGCGCATCGCCATCGACGAGACGCGCCGGCGCCGCGCCATCCAGGAGCGCTTCAACGAGGAGCACGGCATAGAGCCCCAGACGGTGCGCAAGGCGATAAGCGACATCTCCAGCTTCATCGAGGAGGCGGCGGCCAACGTCGACCGGCGCTCCCGCACCTCCGGCGACGGTGGGCACGGCGAGTTCTACACCCCCGCGTCGGGCGGGCACGGACTGGAGGAGGCGCCGAGCGCCGCCGAGAGCCTGGCGACCGAGCTCTCGCGCCTGCCCAAGGACGAGGTCCTGCGCATCATCCAGACCTTCGAGGAGGACATGGCCGCCGCGAGCGAGGACATGGACTTCGAGCGCGCCGCCGCCCTTCGCGACCAGCTCGTCGAGCTGCGCGCCGCCGTCGAGGGGACGAGCGCCGACGACGTCCTGGCGCGTCTCAAGGAGGGTGCGCGCAAGGGTTCGGCCCACGCCACGCGCCGCAGGTACCGTCCGCGCAGGAAGTAGGGGAGCACCACGCCCATGGCACAGATGCCACGCTACCCGGTCGACCGGGGCAACATCATCGAGTACGTCGAGACCCAGCTCGACAGCCTCGCCACGCGTCCCTTCTGCGACGTGGACAGCCTCGTGCTCTCGTGGCTGTCGTACTGCGCCTTCCCGGACTCGTGCCGCACCCGGCGAGGGGCGGGCCTGGCGGAGCTCTACGACCGGGGGCAGCTGGGCGAGGTGACCGCCGTCATGTGCGACCGCGCCGCCTTCCGCCACATGCTCTCGGCGCTGGTCGCGAGCCCGCGCTTTCGCGGCCTGCGCGTGTGCTCCTACGTCGAGGAGACCGACCCCGCGACCGACAAGCAGTTCTCGGCCGTGACCTTCCGCCTGCCCGAGCACGTGACCTACGTCGCCTTCCGCGGCACCGATGGCTCGCTCGTGGGGTGGAGGGAGGACTTCAACATCGCGCTCGAGACCGAGCTGCCCTCGCAGCGCTCGGCCGTGGAGTACGTGGGGCGCGTCGCCGGGGCGTACCGGGGCCAGCTGTGGCTGGGCGGCCACTCCAAGGGCGGCAACCTCGCCGTCTATGCGGCCATGATGTGCCCCGAGCGCATCGCGCGGCGCATCGTCGCCGCCTATTCGCACGACGGCCCGGGGTTCCCGGCCTCCTTCATCGACTCGCCCACGTGGCGCGACCGGTCGGGCCTGGTGCGCAAGACCATTCCCCACCAGTCGGTCATCGGCATGATCTTCGAGCTGCAGGACGACTACCGCGTGGTCCGCGCCACGAGTGACGGCATCATGCAGCACGACCCCTTCTCGTGGGTGGTCGACGGGCAGGACTTCTCGTATGCCCGCGAGCTCTCGCTTGGGGCGCGCCACCTCGACGCGAGCATCAAGAGCTGGGTCACCAGCGTCAGCCACGACGACCGCGCGCTCTTTGTCGACACGCTCTTTGACGTGCTTGGCGCGTCGGGCAAGCAGGCCTTCCACGAGATTGGCGAGGACTGGCAGGCGGCCCTGCCCGCCATGCTCGAGCGCATGGGGCAGATCCCGCCCGACCAGCGCGAGGTCCTGGGCAAGATCGTGTGGGCCTTCGTGCAGGAGCTCGCCAGCGACCAGGGGCAGCGCCCCTTTGACGGCACGCTGCAGCCCCTCCAGGCCAAGCTCGCCGAATGGTTTGGGACAAGCCCCAAGGGCGCCTAGGCCCAGCCGCCGCTCGTGCGATAATGGCATCCGACATGCCGCCGTCCGCCTCGCCAAGGAGGAGTTTCCATGGCCAACATCATCGACTACGTGCTCGCCCGCCGAGAGGGCTTTGACGAGCTGCCCCTCAACCGCGTCGACAGCCTCGTGCTCTCGTGGGTGTGCTACGTCACCTTCCCCCAGGACTCCCCGGTGCGCACCCCCCAGGGGCAGACGCTCGCCGAGGCGTTTGGCAACGGCGGCCTGGTGGGCATGACGGCCTCCATGCACGACCCCACCTCGACCCAGCTGCTGCTCTCGGCGGTCGCCGCCAGCCCTCGCTTTGGGGACGTCGTGGCCCGCCTGCACCTGGAGCGTGCGTCCAAGGCCGACGAGACGCAGTTCTCGGGCACGGCCTTCTCCATCCCGGGCGGTGGCACCTACGTGGGCTATCGCGGGACCGACAACACGCTCGTGGGGTGGAAGGAGGACTTCAACATGGCCTTCCGCGCCCCCGTGCCCGCCCAGGCCACGGCGACGGCCTACCTCCAGATCATCTCCGAGCAGGTGGACGGCCCGCTCTGGGTTGGCGGCCACTCCAAGGGCGGCAACCTCGCCGTCTATGCCACGATGATGGTCGACGCGCCCATCCGCGAGCGCATCCTGCGCTGCTTCTCTCACGACGGCCCCGGCTTCATCGACGAGGTCACGTCCGATCCGCGCTGGGCTGGCGCCTACGAGCTGGTCGACAAGACCGTGCCCGAGGAGTCGATCATCGGCCTTTTGCTCGAGAGCGCAAAGTCCGAGCCCTACATCGTGGAGAGCTCGAGCAAGAGCGTGATGCAGCACGCGCCGTTCTCGTGGGTCGTCGACGGGCTCGACTTCAAGTCGGGCGGCGCCGTGAGCTACGAGTCGTACCGCAAGAACAAGCGCCTCAACTCCTGGATGCGCCAGATGTCCGTGGAGGACCGCGAGCGCTTCATCGAGGTGCTCTACAAGCTTGCGCAGGCCACGGGGGAGGTCACGTTCTCGGGCCTGGCGGCGAGCGTGCGCGACGGCTCGCTGTCGCTCGTGCTCAGGCGGCTCGACGGCATGGACGAGTCGGACCGCTCGTTCTTCATCGGCGCCCTCGACGAGCTCGTCGCCACCATGCTGTTGGGACCCGCGCCCAAGCAGGCCACGACCAACGCGGAGGCGGTCGACATCGCGTCCGACCGCATCGACGACATCACGGCGCAGTTCAACGACACGATGGACAAGTGGTCAAAGTACTTCGAATAAGCGGGCGTCCCGGGAGACTTGTCCCATCGGGCTCGGCGCTCGCTCCGCTCGCTCATTCGCTTCGCCCATGATTCAACGATACGATGGACAAGTGGTCCAAGTGCTTCGAGTAGGCGTTCGGGTGCCGGGGGGCTCGTCCCGTTCTGGGCTCCGCGCTCGCTCCGCTCGCTCATTCGCTGCGCTCATGAGTCGCCCAGAACGGGACGAGCCCCGGGCTCCCGCCCGCGCTCATTCGCTGCGCTCATGGGCCGCCCACAGTGGGACGAATCCTCCGGGATAGGTGTCCCGCTACCTCATGACGTGGTCGACCAGGGCGGCGGCGACGCGCAGGCCGTCCGCGGCCGCGCTCATGATGCCGCCCGCATAGCCCGCGCCCTCTCCCGCGGGCCACAGGCCCTCGACGCCCAGGGCCTGGAGGTCCTTTCCACGCACGACGCGCACGGGCGAGCTCGAGCGGCTCTCCACGCCCGTAAGCACCGCGTCTGCGGCGGAGAAGAACGGGAGCCTCCGCGCCATGCGGGGGAGCGCCGCGCGCAGGGTCTCGCGCACGCGGGGCGGCAGGCACCCGTCCACCGAGCCCCACCTGACGCCACGCGGGTAGGTTGGCTGGACGCGTCCCGGCTCGGATGACGGCACGCCCTGCAGGAAGTCGCCCACCAGCTGGGCCGGGGCGACGAAGTCCCCGCCACCCAGCTCGTATGCGGCCCGCTCGCATTCGCGCTGCAGGTCGATGCCGGCCAGCGGGCCGTCGCCGGGGAGGTCCTCGGGGTAGACGTTGGCCAGCAGGCCGGCGTTTGCGTTGGTGCCGTCGCGCCCCGACAGGCTCATGCCGTTGGTGACCACGCCACCCGGCTCGCTCGAGGCGCACACCACGTAGCCGCCCGGGCACATGCAGAAGCTGAAGGCGCTGCGCTTGGGCTGCCCGGGAACCTCGTCGAGGTGCTCGGCGAGCTTGTAGGGGGCGGCGCCCAGCGCGGGGTTCCCCGCGGCTGCGCCGTACTGGACGCGGTCGACGTCGGCCTGGAGGTGCTCGATGCGCACGCCCATGGCGAAGGTCTTCCGCTCGAGCACGACGCCCCTCTCGGCGAGCAGTGCAAAGACGTCCCGGGCCGAATGGCCCGTCGCGAGCACCACGTGGGACGTGCGCACGCGCTCCTCGCGCACGAGCCCGCTCTCGGGGTCGGTCGTCACGAGCGACACCGAGGCGACCCGGCGCGCGCCGGCCGTGCCCGCGAGCTCGAGGTCGACCATGCGGCAACGGCAGCGCACCTCGCCGCCAGCCGCCTCGATCTCTGCCCGCAGGCGCTCCACCACGCGCGGCAGCACGTCGCTGCCCACGTGGGGATGGGCGTCGTAGAGGATCTGGCCGTCGGCCCCCGCGTCGACGAGGCTCTCCAGGACCAGGCGGTGGTAGGGGCTCTTGGTGCCCGTCGCGAGCTTGCCGTCCGAGAAGGTCCCGGCGCCTCCGAGGCCAAACTGTATGTTGCTCTCGGGGTCGAGGGCGCCCGAGTCGTTGAGGTCGGCGATGATGGAGGTGCGTCGCGTCGCGTCGTCACCCCGCTCGACCACGAGCGGGGCCAGGCCGGCGCGGGCCATCCAGAGGGCGCAGAAGAGCCCGGCGCATCCGGCGCCCACCACGACGGGACGGTCCTCGAGCGGGGAGGGATGGCGCAGCGGGAAGTGCGACCGCTCCTCGGCGATCATGCGGACGCCCCGGTCGCTGTGCCTGCGCCCCAGCTTGGAGAGGAGGGCACGCTCGGCATTGGCGCCACCCGCAAGGGTGACGCGCACCGTGTAGGTGAGGGCGACCTCCGAGCGCTTGCGGGCGTCGATCGAGCGCTTGCGCAGCTCGAACGAGGTGATGGCGTCGGGCGCGGCATGGAGCCTCTTGCGCGTGACCTCGCGAACGAGCGCGAGCTCGGAGGGCCTGTCCGCGGGGACGCGGTCGGCAGGCACGTGTATGCCCGACACCTCGAGCATGGCTAGTGCACCGCCTTGGCTGCCGACTCACCTGCGCGCATGCCGCTCGCCCAGGCGAACGAGAGGTTGTAGCCGCCACAGTCGCCGTCGACGTCGAGGGCCTCGCCACAGGCAAAGACGTCCGGCACGTCCCGCAGCCCCATCGTCGCGGGATCGACCGCGCTGGTCGCGATGCCACCGGCCGTGACCTGGGCGTGGCTCTCGTCGGCAGGTCCCGTCACGCGGAAGGGCAGCCCCTTGACGAGGGCGAGGACGCCCGCGCCCTCCACACTGCCTAGGCGCTGGGGGAGGTGCTCCTGCGCCCAGGGCGAGTCGGCGAGCGACCAGAGCACGTCCGCGATCGCGGGGTCGAGCATGCCGTCGAGCGCGGTGCGCGGGCTGGGGTGATAGTCCACGGTAAGGCCCGGCTCAAGGCCAAGGCGCTGGCCGACCTCCTTCACGGTGAGGTCGGGGACGAGGTCGAGCTCTATCGTGTCGCCGGGGCGGGCCAGGCGCGAGAGGTCGAAGACGCAGATGCCCGAGAGCCCGTAGTTGCGGAAGAGCACCTCGCCGCGCTCGCGGGCAAGCGGCATGTCATCGCGCACGAGGGTGGCGATACAGGCGGCACGGCGGCCGTCGAGCTCGGAGAGGGGAGAGGGCTCGCAGGCGAGCGGGCAGAGCACGGGGCGCCGCTCGACGAGGGGAATTTCCAGCGAGGCCGATGCCGGCGCACCCCCGCCGCTCGCGATGACGAGGGAGCGGCAGGGAAGCGTGCACCTTCCGTCGTCATCCCACATCTCCTGGAACGAGACCACGGGACCGTCCGCGCCCCGGGCGACGTCAAGCGCCTCGCGGGCCGGTGCCAGGACCACGCCCGCCTCGACCGCCCGGGCGAGCAGCACGTTGCGCACGGACGCGGCCTGGAGGCTGCTGGGATAGAGCCTGCCGTCCTCCTGGCACCAGACGAGGCCGCACTCGCGGAAGAAGCCCAGGATGCGGTCGAGGGGGTTGCGCCCCATGACGGCGGCGACGAACTCGGGCTGGTTGTAGTGCTTGGGCGCGAGGTCGACGTTGGCAAAGTTGCAGCGGCCGTTGCCGGTCGCCAGGATGGTGCGCCCGCACTCGAGGTCGCGCTCCAGCACGACCACCGAGGATCCGGCCTCGGCTGCCATGATGGCCGCGACAAGGCCGGACGCCCCGCCGCCCACGACGCAGACGTCGCAGGTGGCGGGCACGGCCACGTTGGCCGCCTTCCTCAGGAGGCGTGCTTCCATCTGCTTGCGCGAGACGTGCCTCTTGCCCTGTGCCATGCGTCTGCCCTAGGCGCGCGCGACGGCATCGACCAGCTCGGGGAGCAGGCCTTCGGGAAGGTCGCGCTCGATGGTGCCGGCGTCGACGGCGGCGGCCAGCGCCGGGTCGATGGGCAGCTGGCCCAGGGCGGCGATGCCGTAGCCCGCGGCCGTCTCGGCCAGGTGGGAGGGGCCATAGATCTCGATGCGCTCGTCGCAGTGCGGGCAGCGCACGTAGGCCATGTTCTCGACCAGGCCAATCACGGGCACGCTCATCATGGCGGCCATGTTGACGGCCTTGCCCACCACCATCTGGACCAGGTCCTGCGGCGAGGACACGATCACGACGCCCTCGAGGGGCAGCGACTGGAAGGCCGTGAGGGGCACGTCGCCCGTTCCGGGAGGCATGTCGACGAGCAGGTAGTCGAGCTTGCCCCAGTCGGTCTGCCCAAAGAACTGCTGGAGGGTGCCGGCGAGGATGGGGCCGCGCCAGATGACGGGCTCGTCCTCGCGCTCGAGCACCAGGTTGGCGCTCATGACCTTGATGCCGGTGGCCGTCTCGACCGGGACGAGCAGGTCGTTCTGGGCAAAGGCGTGGACGCCGGAGAGGCCCAGCATCTTGGGAATGGAGGGGCCGGTGATGTCGGCGTCGAGCACGCCCACGGCATAGCCCTTGCGGGCGAGCTCGATGGCGAGCAGGCCGGTGACGAACGACTTGCCGACGCCGCCCTTGCCGGACACGACGCCTATGACATGGCCCACCGAGGACCCGGCATCGACCTCGTAGGTGGGGATGCCCTGGGGCTTGCGGCCCACGGCGGCATCGAACTCTCTGCGGATTGCCTCGGCATCGACCTCGGGCATGGGAACTCCTTTCGTTGGGTGCAACCCTTTCATTCTAGGGCATGCGCACGGCCATGAGGGAGTTTGGCGGCAATTGCCGCGACATGCCTAGAGCGTCTCCAGAATGCGCCGGGTCTCCCTCAGGAAGACGTCCATCTCCTCGTCCGTGCCCACGGTGACGCGCAGCCAGTCGTCGATGCGGGGCGCGGCGTAGTACCTGGTGAGCACTCCCGCCTCGCGCAGGCGCACCAGCCAGTCGTGCGCCCTGAGCGCGGGATGGGTGGCAAAGACGAAGTTGGTCACGCTGGGCAGCACCGTGAAGCCCATGGCCTCGAGCTCGGCACGGGTGCGCTCGCGGGTCTCCATGATCTGGTGGGTGCAGGCCCGGAAGTACCCCTCGTCCTCGAGCGCTGCGATGCCCATGGCCATGGTCGGCGCGGACAGGTTGAAGGGGTTGAAGCTGAACTTGATGTCGTTGAGGTCGCTCACGAGGTCGGCCTGCGCCAGGCACCAGCCAATGTGGGCGCCGGCGAGGTTGCGCGACTTGCTCATGGTGTGGACCACCACGAGGTTGCGGTGGTCGCGGACGAGCGGCGCGCAGGTCTGGCTGCCGTAGTCCACGTAGGCCTCGTCCACGATCACGAGCCTGCCGGGGTGCGTCTCGCAGATGCGCACGACGTCGGCGGGGGAGATGGCCAGGCCAGTGGGGGCGTTGGGGTTGGGGAAGACCACGGTGCTGTCAAAGGCGGCGAAGGCGTCGACGTCGAGCGTGAAGTCGTCGAGCAGGGGGATCTCGGTCCAGTCGAGCCCCTGCGTGGACGAGAAGTCGCGGTAGAAGCCATAGGTCACGTCGGGGAAGGCGATGCGGCTCCCCGGCTCGCAGAAGGTGAGGAGCAGAAAGCCCAGGACCTCGTCGGAGCCGTTGCCGCAGAAGACCTCGGCGGCGTCGAGGCCGTACGTGCTGGCGACGGCCTCGCGCAGGGGCATGCAGTGCGGGTCGGCGTAGCGGCCGAGGTTGGCAAGAAGGGCCGGGTCGGCCAAGGCGCGCGCCACGCCGGGCGCCGGGGGCACGCTCGTCTCGTTGGAGTTGAGCTTGACGTAGGTGCGGTCCTTGGGCTGCTCGCCCGGGACGTAGGGGCTCAGGCCCTCGTACCTGCTCGCGAGAAACTCACTCATCTGGAAGCTCCTTCCTGGCGCGTGGTCATGCCCACTCGCCCCGTGCGACGAGGCGGCAATGACCGCCCACGCGGATGTCGTAGGTCGTGCCGTCGACTGACGCGCTCACGAAGAGCCGCGACGGGCGGCCCATCTCGACGCCCTGGTCGACGATGTACTCGAGGCGCCCGTTCCCGCGCCCGTGGTGCAGGAGGCAGGCGGCCAGGTCGCCGTTGGCGCTGCCGGTGGCGGGATCCTCGGCAAAGCCGGTGTCGTCCATGAAGCAGCGGGCGCGCAGCGAGCCGTCGGGCAGCTCGACGAAGGCGAGCAGGTTGCACTTGTCGTGTCCCAGCTCGCCAAAGAAGCGCTTGAACTGGGGATGGTCGACGTGCATGCGCCCCAGGGCATCGAGCGTGGCCGTGGGGACGCAGTAGCAGGGCAGCCCCGTCGACGCCCACTGGATGGGGAGGTCGCCCCTGAGGTCGCCCGCCTCCACCGAGAGCACGCTCGCGACGACGTCGGGCTCCACGAACTCCCCGAACTGGGGCTGGTTCTGCCTCATGGTGAGGAGCCCATCGGGGCCCACCTGGACGGGGATGATTCCGACGCCCATGGAGAGGCTGATGACCTCGCTCGGGTCGCCCAGCACCTCGCGCACGACGAAGGCCGTTCCCAGGCTCGGGTGCCCGGCGAAGGGTATCTCGAGGTCGGGGGTGAAGACGCGCACGGGCCAGCTGCCGTCCTCCCGTGGGCTGGGCGCCACGAACGTCGTCTCGGAGAAGCCCACCTCGCGCGCGATTCGCTGCATCTCGTCCGCGCTCACGTCGCGATCGAGCACGAGCACCGCCAGCGGGTTGCCGGCATAGGGCCCTTCGGCGAACACGTCGACGATGTAGAACCTCATGCGTCCCCCTCGTTGGCCGCCCTACCCTTCCCACGGGCTCCGTTCGCTTCGCTCAAAGTCGCCCAAAGGGAAGGGTAGGGCGGCGCTCATTTTCACCTTGATTGTTAGCATACGTCGACGTCCGCGAGGCCCTCGCCAACTCATTTACCTCTTGTTTGTTAGCACATGGCGAAGAATCTGAGGGCCTCGCCTCGAAGCTTGGTGCTAACGGGAAGTCCCCATGCCCTCTCTTTGGCGACTTTCGCGCAGCGAGGAGCCAAAGAGAGGGCATGGGGACAATTCGGCCGGCTTACTCTAGGGTCCTCAGGAAGCGGGAGATGGCGGCGAGGCCCTCCTTGAGGTCGTCGACGTTGTCGGAGTATGCGTAGCCCAGGCGCATGGACTTGGGCTCCTCGAAGGCGTCGCCCGGGGTGACCAGCGCGCCCTCGGTCTCCATCATGCGGACGCAGAAGTCATAGGAGTCGATGTCGTAGTCGTAGTAGACCAGGCAGGTGGTGCCGGCCTCGGGGCGCACGAACGAGAGGTGCGGCTCGGACTCGACCCACTCCTCGACGGCGTCCAGGTTCTGGCGGACGATGCGGCGGCTGCGCTCGAGGATCTTGTCGGCGTGGGCCAGGGCGTAGGCGGCGACGGCCTCGTCGAACATGCCGCAGGAGATGAGGTCGTAGTCGCGGTGGCTGAGCAGCTCGTGGCGCAGCTCCTCGCTCTTGGTGATGCACCAGCCCAGGCGGATGCCGGCGAGGCTCCAGACCTTGGACATGGAGGAGGTCACGACGGCCTTGTCGTAGAGGTCGATGGGCGAGGTGGTGAAGGCGTCGTCGTCCTGGACGAGCAGGCGGTAGACCTCGTCGCACATGAGCCAGGCGTCGTGCTTGCGGGCGATGTCGACGATGACCTCGAGTTCCTCGCGCGAGAGCAGGGCGCCGGTGGGGTTGTCGGGGTTGTTGATGCAGATGAGCTTGGTCTCGTCGGTGCACAGGGCGTCGAGCTTGGCGGCGTCCACGTGGTAGTGGTCGTCCTTCTCGAGGTGCAGGATGCTCATCTTGGCGCCGCACATCTCGGGGATGGAGTAGAGCTGCTGGTAGGTGGGCATGATCGAGACCACGTGGTCACCGGGCTCGACGAGGGTGGAGAGCACCAGGTAGTTGGCACCGGCGGCACCGTGCGTGGGGATGACGTGCTCGGGCTTGACGGTCTCGTAGAGGCCGCACACGCCCTCGAGGAAGGCGGGGTTGCCCTCGATGTCGCCGTAGGTGAGGCGCCTGGCCGCGAACTGGTCCATGAACTCCTCGCGGCTGCCACCGCAGATCTCGAAGAGCTGGTCGAGGGTGACCGAGTAGGTGCAGGTCTCGGCCACGTTGTAGCGGCACTTGGTCTCCCACTCGTTCATCCACTGCTCGACGGCGAAGTCCTTGATCTTCATTGCTGTTCTCCCTTCGGGGTCTTGGTTTCGCTGCTAGAGCTCGACGACGGATCCGAGACCGGCCTCGACGGCGCGGTCGTAGGCGACCTTGGAGCTTGAGAGGTCCTGGACGGCGATGCCGCTCGTGTCGAAGACGGTGACCTGGTCGTCGGAGGTGCGGCCCTGTGCCTTGCCGGCGATGACCTCGCCCAGCTCGGCGACGATGTCCTCGGGCGTAATGGCGCCCTGCTTGACGGGGACCTCGAGCTCGCCCGTGGTGACGGACTGGGCGCGGTCGTCCACGTAGAGCCTAGCGCGGGCGTGGCAGGCGGCGTCGAGCTCGTGCTTGCCCTCCATGTCGGCGCCGACGCAGCTCACGTGGGTGCCGGGGCGCACCCAGGAGTCGAGGATGACGGGCGAGGTTGCCGGGGTGATCGTGATGATGGCGTCGGCCACCTTGGCCGCGGCCTCTCCGTCGCCGGTCGCGACGAGCTCGTAGTCACGCTCGATGCCCGCGGCGGCGAGCAGGGACGCCACCTGGCCGCGCATGAGCTCGACGCGCGACTCGGGGGCCTCGGAACGCATGGGGTCCCAGACCTCGATGTGATTGATGCCGGGACAGGCGGCTATGGTCGCCGCGACCATGTAGGTGCTCATGTGACCGGAGCCCGCCACGAGGAGCCTCGTGGCGTCCTTGCGGGCGAGCCACTTGATGCCCAGGGCCGCCGCGGCGCCGGTGCGCAGGCCCGTGATGGCGCTCGCGTTGAGCAGGGCGACCGGCTCGCCGGTGGTGTCATCGCAGATGAGTGTGGTGCCGAAGATCTCGGGGAGGCTACGGGCGGGGTTCTTCGAGAACCATGCGGTGAGCTTGAGGCCAAAGAGGCCGCTGCCCGAGAGGTCGCCCGAGCGGATGTCCATGTCGGCGACGCCGGGCTCGAACGCGGCATAGACCATGGGCCAGGCGACGCCGGTGCCCTCGGCCTTCTGGCGATAGGCCTCCTCGACTGCCTCGAGGGCGTCCACGATGGTGAACACCTGCTGGATGTCGCTTGCGGACAGGATGCGAATCTGGGACATGCTTTCCTCCTGAACGTCGTATCGATGGAGCTCTTTTCTGACGACGCAACTGTATGTCCGAGTGACATTCCCTGCCAAGGGTTAATTGTTGTAGGGTGAAACAACGTAATCTGCAATTGAATGGTAAAATCGCGCTTTGATTTCACCTGTATGACACTATGATTATCGTAGAATACAATAATTCATCAAACTAATTGTGATATAGGACAGGTGCCTGCCATGCTGTACACGGTCTCCGACTTCCTCAACACCTACGCGTCGTCCGTGCGCCTCGTCGCCGGACAGGGCGGGCTCTCCCGCGCTGTGGGCGAGGTGGGCATTCTCGACTACGAGCTGGTGCCCGGTCTCAAGTCGCACTACCAAAGGACCAACTTCTACGAGGGGCAGCTCGTGCTCTCGTCCTTCCTCTATGCGCGGGACAACCCCTACCTCATCACCGAGGCGGTGAAGTACCTCGTTTCCGTGGGCGCCTCGGGCCTTGTCATAAAGAACGTCTTCCACCTCGAGCTGCCGGATGCCGCGCTGCGCTATGCGAACGCGCGGAACCTCCCGCTCATGCTCGTCACCACCGACGACCTCTTCTTCGACAACGTGATCATCGACGTGGGAACCCACGTGCGCGAGCTCGAGGACTCGTCCTATGCCCAGCACGAGCTGGATTCCCTGCTGCTCGAGCGGGACGACCCGCGTGCCGTCCGCGAGCGCGCCCTGAGGCTCAACCCGTCTTTGGGCGAGGAATACGTCGTGCTGTATGCGCCCGTCACCGACGGGGTCACCCAGGAGGTTCTCGCGGGGTTCGAGGCGCGTTACCGAAAGAGCCCGCTCTTTGGTGCGGGCAACCTGCTGTGTGCCTTCGACGACGGGCTGCTCGTCGTGGTGTCTGGCGACTCGGTTGGGGCGTCCGAGGCCGATGCCGCCGTGCGCGTCTTGCGAGCCGAGATTCTCGACCGTGAGGTCACGGACCCGGTGGGGCAGGGCGAGCCGCACCACGACCTGGGGGAGTTTGGCAACGCGATCCTCGAGGCGGTGCATGCCGCCGGGATCGCCGCCCTGTCCGGCGGGGGAGTGGTGCGCCATGCGGACCTCGGGGTCCTGCGCGTGCTGCTCCCGCATGTCGCGTCTCCGGCAATGGCCTCCTTCTCCAAGGCGGTCCTTGCCCCCCTGCGCGACTTCGATGCCGAGAACAACGCCCAGCTCGAGGCCACGCTCGACGCCTATCTGGGCTGCGGCAGGTCGATCGGCGAGACCGCGGAGAGGTTGGGGACGCACCCCAACACGGTCCGCTATCGCATGGGGCAGATAGCCCAGGCCTGTGGCCTCGACTGGCGCGTCCCCGACCAGATGGAGCAGCTGTCCCTGGCCCATGCGATCGAGTTCGCGCGGGTCATAGCGG
The DNA here is from genome assembly GCA_015062715.1 of Olsenella sp. Classification (GTDB taxonomy): domain Bacteria; phylum Actinomycetota; class Coriobacteriia; order Coriobacteriales; family Atopobiaceae; genus SIG37. The sequence goes on from SUUD01000005.1 coordinate 13,964, forward strand.
GAGACCGCGGGCGAGTCTAGGCAACCTCGCACGGGTACGTGCGCACCTTTGTCGCCCCTGCAGGCGAGGGGCCGCCTGAGAACGCGACCTGGGGGCCCTCCCCAAACGGGCGCACCAAGACGGTCTGCCAGTACTCGCTGCCTGCGGGCCGCAGGCACAGAGCGAGGGTGCGCTCGTCCTCCCACAGGGCCTGCGCAAGCACGTCAAAGCTGCCCCAGGGGGTCCTCAGGGAGTGTCGCGACGGCATGCCCGAGGTGGCGGGGGAGAAGGTCCCGCCGACCCCGCTCTCCTCGTAGGAGATGGTCGCGTTGGCCCCATCCCAGGCGAGCTCGAGGCGGGCGATCCCTCGACGTGCCGCCTCGGCCGCACGGGTCGTGTAGAGGTGGCGAAGGAAGCCCTCCGGCAGCATCGACTCGCGGTTGTCCGGCAGCTCGAGCACCATGCCGTTGACGTCCTTCCAGAGGCCGGTGCGGCAGAGGGGCTCCGTCTTGCCTGAGAGCGGCCACGTGCTGGGCAGCGACGCGGCCCTTGTCGCGAGCTCGGCGGAGCTGCCCGCGCTGCTTGTGCGCGATTGGCCGTCCGGCGAGATCGCGGGGACCACGAACTCGGCGACGAGGTCGAGGACGCGTCCCGCCGCTGGCTCCGCCGCCGTGGTGACGACGACGGCGTCAAACTCGTCCAGCACGATGACGAACTGCCCGTTGAGGCCGTAGAGCACGCGTGCCCCTGCATCGGGGCACCCCCAGGTGAGAAGGCCATATCCCTGGCGCAGGCCCGTCCAGGCAGCGGGCGCCGCCATGAGGGGCGTCTCGACCTCGACCGAGCCCATGCGCCGCGCCCAGGCCTCGGGCACGACCTGCCGGCCCTCCCAACGACCACCTTGGAGCAGCAGCTGGCCCAGCCGGCACATGCCCTCCGTCGTGAGCGAGAGGCCGCCCGACCCCTTGCCGCGGCCGGAGGCGCAGGTCTCGAGCTCGAAGTCGCAGATGCCGATGGGTTCCAGCACGTACGAGGACAGAAGGTCGCGAAGGCTTGCCCCACCCACGTGCTCGAGGATGGCCGAGAGCGCGTTGACGCCTGCCGAGGTGTAGAAGAACCGCTCTCCGGGCTCGGCCTCCATGGGGGTCTCCAAAAACGCGGCGACCTCGTCGTCCACGCCCTGCTTTGGGGGCTCCGAGAGGTGGCCGCTCGTCATGGAGAGCAGGTGTCCCACGCGCAAGCGCCCCAGGCGGCCGGTTGGGTCGGGGGTGGAGCGGTACGTCCCGGGGAGCAGATCGAGCACGCGGTCGTCCTCGGAGAGCAGGCCATCTCGTGCCATGCGCCCGGCAACCATGGCAACCACGCTCTTGGTGAGCGAGTGGGTGTGGACGAGCTGGTCGGGCAGGTCGGGAGGCCAGACCAGCTCGACGCCTGCGAAGCCGTGGCGGACGACCAGGAGCGAGCGCATGCGCACGCCGCGGGCCTCGGCCGCGTCGAGCAGCGAGAGGACGCCACCCTCGTCGATGCCGAGGGAGCTGGCGGATGCGCGGGGGAGCGGGCCGGCAGTCATGAGATTCCGAGCTCGGCCAGAAGCATGTCACGGTACTCGTGGTTGGTGAGGGCGGCCATGAGCTCGTCAGCTCGTCCGCGCTCGACGAGCGCCTGGGCAAGACGTGCGTAGAGGTCCTCGACCGCAGAGCGGCCCTCGACCAGGCCCTCGGCACGTCCCTCGGCACGTCCCTCGGCACGTCCCTCGACCAGGCCCTCGGCACGTCCCTCGGCACGTCCCTCGGCAATCGCATCGTCGATTCGTCGCTGGAAGTTCATGTACTCACCGTACCAATCGTCGCTTTCGCGGAGCCTGCGCACCTCGCGGTCGACCTTGCGCGTGAAGTCGTCGACCTGGATCCTATCATCTTCCATATACCCCAGAAACGCGTCGAGGCGACGATCGACCTCGCCCGTCGTGCCCTTGGAGCTGAGGACGACGATGCGCGATCCGTCCTGAAGGACGCCCCCGGTCTGTCGCACCACCGTCTCGCAGTCGTAGCGCTTGAGGCCCTGCCCGAAGGGGTCGAACGTCGTGAAGAAGATCACCACGACGCCACGCATGGAATCGTATGCCGAGCCGCGTCCCTGGGCGTCCACGTCGAGCGCCGAGCGATAGTAGCCCAGGCGCCGCTCGAAGCCCGCGTGGTGGGTGGTCTGCATCTCGACGTCGTAGGCGACGCCGTCGCTACCGCTGAGGTACACGTCGAGCCTGATGCCCCGTCCGGTGCGACGCGGCTCGACGATGCGTTGCCGCGTGCTCAGCTCGACCCTGTCGACGGGCTCCCCGAGCACCGCCTCGATGAGCTCCCGGCAGATGCCCGTGTCGAGCATGACCGTACCGAACATGTAATCGTCCGTGATCCTGAGGTCTGTGCGCGCCTTGACCGTCATGGCCCCTCCCTTTGTTGCAAACATTTGTACTGTTTTTACTATATGAGGGATGCCCGACAATAATTGCCGGGGAGGGGCAGCTGGCCTTCCAGGCACCGAACATGGTTTGCAGCGGCTGTGGTCTGGCTTTTGGAACATGTGTTTTGGCTGGCATGGTCTAAACTAGGGGATTGTCCAAAAACCACGGGGGAAACCACGGGGGTACACGCTTCATGGCATCCGACTCCATCGTCATCCGCGGCGCTCGAGAGCACAACCTCGCTGACGTCGACGTCTCCATCCCGCGCGACAAGCTCGTCGTCATCACGGGCCTCTCGGGCTCGGGCAAGTCGAGCCTCGCCTTTGACACCATCTACGCCGAGGGCCAGCGGCGCTACGTGGAGAGCCTCTCCAGCTACGCCCGCATGTTCCTGGGGCAGATGGACAAGCCCGACCTCGACTCCATCGACGGCCTGTCGCCCGCGGTCTCCATCGACCAGAAGACCACGAGCCGCAACCCGCGCTCCACGGTGGGTACCGTGACCGAGATCTACGACTACCTGCGCCTGCTCTACGCGCGAATCGGTGTTCCGCACTGCCCCGAGTGCGGCCGCGTCATCGAGCGCCAGACCACCGACCAGATCGCCGACAAGGTCCTGGCGCATGCCCAGGGGCGTCGGGCCTACGTGCTCGCCCCAGTCGTGCTGGGGCGCAAGGGCGAGTACGCCAAGCTCTTCGACGACCTGCGCCGCGAGGGCTTCTCGCGCGTGCGCATCGACGGCGAGGTGGTGGACCTGGGCGACGAGGAGATCAAGCTCGAGAAGAAGCTCAAGCACTCCATCGAGGTCGTGACCGACCGCATCGTCATCCGCGAGAACAGCCTGGGCCGCATCGCCGAGGCCGTCGAGCAGGCAACCAAGCTGGCCGGCGGCAAGGTGGGCTTCTGGCTGCTCCCCGGCAAGGACGAGGAGCGCGAGCCGGCGGAGCTGCTCCAGTACTCGCTGGCGCTCGCCTGCCCCGAGCACGGCCACTCCATGGACGACCCCCAGCCGCGCGACTTCTCGTTCAACGCGCCCTATGGCGCCTGCCCGGACTGCGACGGCATCGGCACCCGGCGCATCGTGGACGCGGCAGCCGTCATCGAGGACCCGTCGCTGTCGGTGGCCGAAGGCGTCTTCGGCAGCCTCTTCGGCCGTTCCAACTACTACCCGCAGATCCTGTCGGCCGTCTGCCGCCACCTGGGCGCCTCCGAGGACACCCCTTGGCAGGACCTGCCCAAGAAGGTGCAGAACGCCCTGCTCGACGGCCTGGGCTCGAAGAAGATTCGCGTGGACTACCACACGCTTGACGGGCGCGACACCCACTGGTTCACCAAGTTCCCCGGCGTGCGCTCGATCCTGTTCGACAAGTACCAGGAGACCACGTCCGAGACCATGAAGGTCCACCTCGAGCGCTACATCCGCGAGACCCCCTGCACCACCTGCCACGGGGCGCGCCTCAAGCCCGAGATCCTGGCCATCACGGTGGGCGGCAAGTCCATCTGGGAGGTCTGCGAGCTGTCGTGCCGCGACTGCCTGGCCTTCTTCGAGGCGCTCGAGCTCACCGACCGCGAGCGCACCATCGGCGGGCCCATCGTCAAGGAGGTCCTCGCACGCCTGCGCTTCATGGTCAACGTGGGCCTCGACTACCTCACGCTCAGCCGCGCTGCCGCCACGCTGTCCGGCGGCGAGGCCCAGCGCATCCGCCTGGCCACCCAGATCGGCGCCGGGCTCATGGGCGTGCTCTACATCCTCGACGAGCCCTCGATCGGCCTGCACCAGCGCGACAACAACCGCCTCATCGCCACGCTCAAGCGCCTGCGCGACCAGGGCAACACCGTCATCGTGGTCGAGCACGACGAGGACACCATCCGCGCCGCCGACTGGGTCATCGACATGGGTCCCGGCGCCGGCGTCCAGGGCGGCCACGTGGTCGCCGAGGGCACGCCAGACGACATCTGCGCCGCGCCCGGCTCGCTCACGGGCGCCTACCTCACGGGCGAGCGCATGATCGCCCTGCCCGAGTCGCGCCGCAAGCCCGACCGCGGCAAGCTCTCCATCAAGGGCGTCGAGACCAACAACCTGCACAAGGTATCCGCCGACATCGAGCTGGGGACCCTCACGGTGGTCACGGGCGTGTCGGGCTCGGGCAAGTCGTCGCTGGTGACCGACACCCTGGCGCCCGCGCTCACGAACATCGTCCAGCGCTCCAAGCGCATGGTGGGCCCCTACCGCAGCATCGATGGCGTCGAGCTCATCGACAAGGTCATCGACATCGACCAGTCGCCCATCGGACGCACGCCGCGCTCCAACCCGGCCACCTACATCGGCCTCTGGGACGACCTGCGCGCCCTCTTCGCCTCGACGCCCGAGAGCCGTGCCCGCGGCTACTCCCCGGGGCGCTTCTCGTTCAACGTCCCCGGCGGCCGCTGCGAGGCCTGCAAGGGCGACGGCCAGATCAAGATCGAGATGAACTTCCTGCCCGACATCTACGTCCCCTGCGAGGTATGCCACGGCAGGCGCTACAACCGCGAGACCCTCGAGGTGACCTACCACGGCAAGTCCATCTCGGACGTGCTCGACATGACCGTCGCCGAGGCCCTGGCGTTCTTCGCCAACATCCCGCGCATCAAGCACAAGCTCCAGACCCTCTACGACGTGGGCCTGGGCTACATCTCGCTCGGCCAGCCCGCCACCACGCTCTCGGGCGGCGAGGCCCAGCGCGTGAAGCTCGCCAAGGAGCTGCACCGCACCCAGACGGGCAAGACCTTCTACATCCTCGACGAGCCCACCACGGGCCTGCACTTCGAGGACGTCCGCCAGCTCATCGACGTGCTCCAGCGCCTGGTCGACGCCGGCAACACGGTGCTCGTCATCGAGCACAACCTCGACGTCATCAAGGTGGCCGACCGCATCATCGACCTCGGCCCCGAGGGCGGCGACGGGGGAGGGCGCATCGTCGCCAGCGGCACCCCCGAGCAGGTCGCCAAAAAGAAGGGCAGCTACACGGGCCAGTTCCTGGCACCCATCCTCGAGCGCGACCGCGCGCGCATGAAGGCGGGGCGCGAGTAGATGTCGAAGCGGCAGGACAAGGTGCAGAAGACCAACGCCATGCGCGAGCTCGAGCGCGGAGGGGTCTCCTACGAGCTCTTCACCTACGACGACCACGGCAACACCACCACCGACTACGGCCTGCGCGTGGCCCAGGCCACGGGCCAGGACCCCGACGCCACCCTCAAGACGCTCGTGTGCGTCTCGCCGGCGGGCCACCACGTGGTCTGCGTCGTGCCGGTGCGCTGCGAGATCGACCTCAAGAAGGCGGCAGCGGCGGCGGGGGAGAAGAGCCTCTCGCTCGTGCCCGCCGCCCAGCTCGAGGAGCTGACGGGCTACGTGCGCGGTGGCTGCACCGCCGTGGGGATGAAGAGGAGCTTCCCCACGCTCATCGACGAGTGCGCTACCCTATACGAACGCGTCGGCATCTCCGGCGGCAGGCGGGGCGTGAGCCTCGTCGTCGACCCCCAGGAGCTGGCGGCGCTCGTCGGCGCCACCTTCGCCGACATCGTGAGGGCCTAGGGACAGGGTGAGAGGGGCTATGGAGGAGCAAGGCACGAGTTCCGCGGAGTCGCGCAGGAACGCTGTGGGCCGCTCGACGGCGCTCATGAGCGCGCTCGTCATCGTGAGCCGCCTCACCGGCTTCGTGCGCACCTGGGCGCAGGCCCATGCGCTCGGCGCCGACATGCTCGCCAGCTGCTACCAGGTGGCCAACAACCTGCCCACCCAGATCTACGAGCTCGTCACCGCCGGCATGCTGGTCACGGCCTTCCTGCCCGTGTACCTGTCGGTCAAGAAGCGCTCCGGCACCAAGGGGGCGAGCGAGTACACCTCCAACCTCACCTCGATTGTGGTGCTGCTCACGGGCGTGGTCACGCTGGTCTCCATCGTCTTTGCCGGCCAGGTCATCTGGACGCAGTCCTTCTCGGCGACCGAGGACTTCGACACCGCCCGGGCCGTCTGGTTCTACCGGTTCTTCGCGATCGAGATCGTGCTCTACGCGCTCTCGACCATCCTGTCGGGCGTCGTCAACGCCGAGCGCGACTACCTGTGGAGCTACGCCGCCCCCATCTTCAACAACTTCGTGACCATCGCCTCGTTTTTGCTCTACTCCTCGCTCGTCCGCTCGATGCCCCAGGTGGCCCTCGTCATCCTGGCGTTGGGCAATCCCCTGGGCGTCCTCGTGCAGGTCCTCATGCAGGTCCCATCCATGCTGCGCCACGGCGTCCGCCTGCGCTGGCGCATCGACCTGTCGGACCCCGCCCTCAAGGACACCCTCAAGATCGGCATCCCCTCCATCGTGGTCATGGTCACGTCGTTCGCCACGGTCTCGGTGCAAACCAGCTCCGCCCTGTCCGTGACCACCGCCGGCGCGAGCGTCGCCTACTACGCGCGCCTCTGGTACACGCTTCCCTATGCCATCCTGGCCGTGCCCATCACCACCGCCATGTTCACCGAGCTCTCGGAGGCCTGGAGCAACGAGGACATGGACGCGTATCGCGAGGGCATTGCCTCGGGCACGCGGCAGATCCTGTTCATGCTCGTGCCCTTTGCCGCGCTGCTCGTGGTCTTCGCCCGCCCGCTGGTCACCCTCATCGCCTCGGGCCGCTTTGACGGCGAGGCTGTCGCGCAGACCACCACCTACCTGCGTGGCCTCGCGCTGGCCCTGCCCGTCTACGGCATCAGCACCTATCAGCAGAAGATCGTGTCGTCCATGCGCCAGATGGGGCTCTTCGCCTGGTCGAGCGTCGTGGGGGCGGTGGTGCAGTTCGCGCTGTGCCTCGCCCTCACCGAGCGCTTCGGCCTCTTCCTCGTGGCGTTCACCTCGTTCTGGTACTTCCTCGCCGTCGACGTCGTGGTGTTCTGGAACCTCCGCTCCAAGCTGGGGCCCTTTGGGCTGCGCTCCATCGTGGCCACCCTGGCCCGCTCGCTGGTGATCGCCGCCGTGGGAGCTGCCGTTGGCGCCGCCATCCTCGTCGCGCTGGGGCACGTCATGGGGCCGACGGACCGCGCGTTCACGGCCCTGGTCAAGTGCGTCGTGGCGGGCATCCCCTCGCTGGTGGCGACCTATGGCCTGGCGATGGCGCTGCGCATGCCCGAGGCCGAGTTCGTGAGCACGCTCGTGCGTCGCGTGGCGCGCAGGAGGTAGGCGCGCGGGGCCGGGCCGGTCATTCGAGGTATTTATCCAGCATTGCTCTCATTTCTATTGGTTTCATTGGTGTTTCTATTCAGCCCTTCCGGATGCCGGGCAAGCTGAAAAGCAAAAGAATTGCTACCCATACGACGTACGTCGTCCCATCGATAAAAGGGGGAAACATGATGAACAACGTCTCCAGGAGGAACTTCCTCAAGGTGCTCGGCGCCTCTGGCCTCACCGCCGCGCTCGCGGCCTGCGGCGGATCCTCCGACGAGGGCTCCGAGCCCAGCGGCTCCGACGCGCCTGCCGGCACCGTCTTCAAGATCGGCGGCATCGGCCCGGTCACCGGCGGTGCGGCGCTCTACGGCCTGGCCACCAAGTACGGCGCGATGGTCGCCGTCAACGAGGTCAACGCCGAGGGCAAGATCGCCATGGAGCTCAACTGGCAGGACGACGAGCACGACCCCGAGAAGTCCGTCAACGCCTACAACAACCTCAAGGACTGGGGCATCCAGATCCTCGTGGGCACCACCACCACGGCCCCCTGCGTCGTCGTCTCCGCGCTCACCAACACCGACCGCGTCTTCGAGCTGACCCCGTCCGCCTCTTCCGTCAACGTCCTCGGCGGCGAGGAGATTGGTGCCGACGGCCCGCGCAAGGACAACGTCTTCCAGATGTGCTTCACCGACCCCAACCAGGGCACGGCCTCTGCCCAGTACATCGATGAGAAGGGCCTGGGCACCAAGGTCGCCATCATCTACAACAACGCCGACCCCTACTCCACCGGCATCTACCAGAAGTTCGAGGCCGAGGCCGCGAGCCGCAGCTTCGAGATCGTCTCGGTCACCACCTTCACCGACGAGAACGCCACCGACTTCTCGGCCCAGCTCAACAAGGCCAAGGATGCCGGCGCCGACCTCATCTTCCTGCCCATCTACTACACGCCCGCGTCGATCATCCTCAAGCAGGCCCGCGACATGGGCTACGCCCCCAAGTTCTTTGGCGTCGACGGCATGGACGGCATCCTGGACGTCGAGGGCTTCGACAAGACCCTCGCCGAGGGCGTCATGCTGCTGACCCCCTTCGTCGCCACCGCCGAGGACGAGGCGACCCAGGCCTTCGACGCCGCCTACAAGGAGGTCTCCGGCGAGGACACCAACCCCATCCAGTTCGCTGCCGACGCCTACGACTGCGTGCATGCCATCGCCCAGGCCATCGAGCAGGCGGGCATCACCCCCGACATGGAGACCGCCGACATCTGCGACCAGCTCATCGCCACCTTCACCGGCGACTTCGAGTTCACCGGCCTGACCTGCCCCGTCGGCGAGGTCATGACCTGGTCCGAGACGGGCGAGGTCACCAAGGACCCCAAGGGCATGGTCATCATCGACGGCGTGTACCAGCCGCTCGACTAGCGCTTAGCTCTCAGGCTTGATGCGGGGGCCACCGGCAGGTGGCCTCCGCTATACTCAGGGAGTTTGGCTTTTCTTTAGGTTCGCAATCGAGAGGGGGACGCGTGAGCTTCCTCACGGCACTCATCAACGGCATCAGTCTGGGCAGCGTGTACGCCATCATCGCGCTTGGCTACACGATGGTCTACGGCATCGCCAAGATGCTCAACTTCGCCCATGGCGACGTCATCATGGTCGGTGGCTACCTGTGCTTCTGCGCGGTGCAGTACCTGGGGCTGCCCCCGGTGGTCGGCGTCGTGCTCGCGGTGGTGGGGTGCACGGCCCTCGGCATCGTCGTCGAGCGCCTCGCCTACAAGCCGCTGCGTCAGGCGCCGTCGCTCGCCGTGCTCATCACCGCCATCGGCATGAGCTACTTCCTGCAGAACTCGGCCCTGCTCATCTGGGGAGCCGACCCCAAGGCGTTCCCCTCGGTCGTGTCGCTGCCCTCCGTCACGCTCTTTGGCGGCCAGCTCGTCATCAACTCGGTCACCATCGTGACGGTGCTCACCGCCGCCCTCGTCATGGTCGGGCTCACGCTGTTCACCACGCGCACCAAGATGGGCAAGGCCATGCGCGCCTGCTCCGAGGACAAGGGCGCGGCCCAGCTCATGGGCATCAACGTCGACGGCACCATCTCGATGGTCTTCGCCATCGGGTCCGGCCTGGCCGCCATCGCGGGCGTGCTCCTGTGCTCCGCCTATCCCACGCTCATGCCCACTACGGGCTCCATGCCGGGCATCAAGGCGTTCACGGCCGCGGTCTTCGGTGGCATCGGGTC